>JAURNO010000441.1 GCA_030830145.1 Verrucomicrobiota bacterium | reverse complement strand
GTCTATGGTGGGACTTGATTCATCGGCTCCTTTGCAGGTTGTACTATCCGCATATGATTCGCCTGGAGACGATGGCCAACTGGGCTTAGTGGGCAAACTTGATGATGCGGCTAAATTCAAGACCGTTTTGGGACTTCTTCCGGGATTTGGCAAACCGGAGGAGAAAGACGGATACGATCTTTACGTCGTCCCTGAGACTTCCCTTTCCTGCATAGGTGTTGCAGAAGATTTTTTTGTCGTCTGGAACTTCGATGGTAGCAATATCGATAAATTGGTTGCGGAGATGGAAAAGTTCATGCATTCGGATGGTTCCGACTCTCTGGCGAAATCAAACGAATCCTTCAAGACATTCACCGAGCAAAATCACGATGCGGCGGTCTGGGCGAACTTCGAGGCGCTGACCGCCCTTGCTCAGGAGGCGGCGGATGGGGAGGTGCCTGATCAGTTTACCGACATGCTTGACGCTGGTTCAGGAGTGATCACGCTTGATTTTGAGAACGGGGAGGCGGTTTTGGCTGCTGAGTTCAACGTGCCGGAGGGCTTAAAGCGCTTTGGCAAGGGTGGTCTTTCGGAAGGCATGACCAATCTGATCCCGGCCGAAGTTTTGGCCGCATTATCTCTCTCCCTGGATATGAAAGCCGTGACGGATTACTTTGAAAAAACCCTTTTGCCCATTGCTGAGGAGGCGGGTGGCGAAAAAATCGACTTGGATCAGGTGATTCCTCAGCTTGGAATCAAACCTAGAGACGTCTTGGAAGCTTTTACCGGCGAGATCTGTTTAGCCCTCACTGAAGTTTCCATAGATCGCGGTGGACCTGTACCCGGCGAAGATCTGTCAATCGAAGCTGATGCTCAGGTTGACCCTTTCGGAGGGGGAGGAGGAGAGCAACCCCTTGGAGATGTCGACCCCTTCGGTGCAAACTTAGATTCTAGTCCCATGCCGAGTGAGGAAAAGCCTGATGGCGGTCCTGGAATGGGTGGCGGATTGCCGATTGAATTCATTGCTGCTTTGTCTGTGGATCCTACGAATTGGGAAAAGCTCAAGTCGGCCCCACCGGTGTCCATGGTAATGGGATTAGCAATGCTTCAAGGCATTTCCGTTACGGTTAAAGATGATCGTCTCCTTATCGCAAGCAAGAAGCATGCGGCGGATGCTATGAAGGGATCGGTTGGGGACAAGCTATCCGCATCCGAGCGTTCCTTGTTCAAGGCTAACGATTTTGCCCTTAAGCTTAATTTGATGGAGCTTGCAAAACTTGAGGGTGCTCCAATCCCACTTCCCGCCATGGGACTTTTGGAAAAGCTGGATTTCCTGGCAATTACAGGGAAATCAAATGATTCGGGTGGATCCGGAAGCTTGAGAATTGGTTTTTCGGACAAACAAGCAAACAGTTTGAAAGGTCTGCTTGAGTTGTTTCCGGTTTTTCAAATGTTGGGGACAGTCAGTGAATTGAGCCCTGTTGGAGAAGGGTTTTAACCTAGTAGGAACTGGACTTCTTGTAACTTGATTTAGCGGAAGGAAGCTTATCTGATTTCCCTGCCGTTTGACCAAATCGTCCTTTCGGTTACGAATCCTTTGGCGTCGAAATATACTTCTTCGCCGTCCATTCTTCCATTCAGCACCTCGAATTCTCCCAAGACATTTCCATTAGTGTCGGTGACTCTCATTTTGCCGGAAAACGGAGCTTTGGTTTTCTTTTCGAAAATGGTGTCTATCCCATTGATTAAGTAGGTAATGAAATGCAACTCCGCTTCTTCTCGGTTTCCTTCCCAAATGTTTTGATCCTCACCTGATCCCTGAATAGTGGGAGGGCTTTCGGGTTCGGCTGGGAGGTCTTTGGGTTGGACTTCCGGAACACTCGTAGCAGGGGAGGGAACGCGTTCTTTTTCTATTGGGGTTGTCGTCACCAAGGTGGGGGGCGGGGTGGCGATTCCTTGGGTTGAGGGCTCACTTACTGTAGGCAAAGTCTGAGTAGCAATTGGTTTGGTAGATGGAGTGAACGGTTGGACGGGTTTGTCATTTCCCGATGAAGCAACTTCGGTCTTAGGGGGCTGTTCCTTTGTTGCGGCCGACTGTTTCCATGTCAGCGTGGGTTTGTTTGCTTTGGGCGGAATCACCGAGGGAACCGTGAGCAGTTTTCCGTTGCGCCAAATACCCTTGATCACCGAACCATCGGATCGGGTGAGCGTTCCTTCCCCATGTTGCAGGTCGTCAAACCATTCTCCAACGTAAATGTCCCTGTCGGAACTGACGTAGGTTCCGAGTCCGTGCCTTTTGCCGTTTAGAAAAGAACCTTCATAGGATGATCCGTCCGGCCAATTGTAAATTCCATGCCCCGTTCTTTCGTCACGAAGGTAATCACCCTTGTAGCTTTCTCCATTGGCCCACTTGAAGTGTCCGTTTCCGTGACGCAGGTCTTCCTCAAAGTCTCCTTCGTAGGTTGATCCGTCATGCCATTTGTAGACGCCCTTTCCATTCTTTTTGCCTTTCCTGTCGATCTCGCCTTGATAGGAGCCATCGGGGAAATCGACAGTGGCGATTTTTCCCGAACGGCAACCCGCCAAAAAAATGACGAATAAAAGAATGCCGGTCTCAATTCGGTTGATAAGCATGTTCACCATCCAAAATTACAATTTGCGATCGGGCAAGCGCTTAAATTGGAGGAGAATTCTTCTTCCCGCCTCATTTCGAATTACAGGGAGGCTTTAATTTTTCATGCATTCATGTAGACCGAGGCGTGTGTGTGAACTTCTGGATTGCGACCAAGGACCTGACTGAGGGAGGGAGTCAGTCGCCCGCCCAATATCCTTTGCATGCGAAGGCTCCTCAACTCTGTGTAACATCCCTCCGACTGCATCCGGTGACAATGCCAAACAAGAAAGAAGGTGAATCGTCGTATGGCAGGGAAATTAGGTCCACTTTCTTTCTTTTCAATAACTCGCAAATTGACTAGTAAAAGATTCGGCTGATTTTTACAGCTCGAACTAGGAGAGGTGGCAGAGTGGTCGAATGTGCCCGACTCGAAATCGGGTGTGCCGCAAGGTACCGGGGGTTCGAATCCCTCCCTCTCCGCCATTCGCACGGAAAGCCTCAGGACTTTTGCTCGTAAAACGCGTTGATCTTTTCCGAGACATCCCGAAAGGAAATGTCCGCCGAGTAGACCAGTTTGTATTCCTCGATGGCTTTCTCCTTTTGTCCCATAGCTTCAAAGCAACAACCAAGCTCGTAAATTGCGTTCTTTTTTCGGTCGTCCATAACTTGAATTTCGCTTTTTAGAGTCGAGAACTGTTCGATCGCAAGGTCGTGAAAACTCTTTTGGCTGTAGGCTCGTCCTAGGTAAAGAATGGCGTCCAAGCGAACCTTCGCATTGCGTTGAGCCAGTTGAAAATGCGGAAGTGATTCATCAAACTGACCACTTTCAAACAAAAGCAAACCAAGTTCGTAGCGATTGCCGTAATCATTGGGATACCTCTGCACCAAAGACTCGAGTTGAGTTTTTTGGTAGACTTGTTTGTTGTCTTTGGATTCTTGAAGAGAAGCTAGGGCATTCGGGTCGTCCGGGTTTTCAGTAACTGCTTTTTCCCAGGCTTCGATTGATTGATCAAAGTATTCCAGAGTAAGTTGACGCTCCTTTTCTTCGAGGGATACGTCACCTTGTCCGCCTTCTTGTTTTCGGGCTTCTTGAATCCAGGCAATCGCATTTTGCAAGTCGCCGTATCGCTGATAGTAATCGGACAGTTGACGGTAGTGGTTCAGGTTAGCCGGTTCTTGTTCGACTTTCTCATAGGTCTGCCTGATCAGGTCCTCCAAGCTCTTGGAGTCATTGACGTTCTTGGACGCTTGTTCGAGAGATTGAGCCTCCGATTCGTCCTTGAGTTGTGTTCGGTAATCCTCCGATTCTTCCCACTTGCCCTTGTTCATTGCCACAGCGACAGATGCTCTTTTGAGCAAGTCCTCGGCATCGCCGTCGCTCGGGTTGATCTGCCTGATGGAATTCCCCGTTTTGATGGCCATGTCGGAATCCCCGGCTTCCAGGTATGCGTTCCCAAGTTCTTTTAAATTCTTTAAATCCTTCGGCTGAATTTTACGAATGCTCTCATATGCAAAAACGACGGTGTTGACCATCCCGAGTAAAGATGCGCCTTCGGCAAGCATTTGATGCGCAAGGATGTTGGAGGGTGACTTTTCCAAAAGCCCCTCCGCTTTAACGATCGTTCCTTCAGGGTCTTTGTCCCCTTTCCCTCGAAACATGAAAGGGGCGGAGGTTACCTTGGTAAGAATACCGGACAACCCTTTGGAGGAACCTTGGAGTCGCTTGAATTGCAATGCCCGAAGTTTCCTTCGTAGTTCCAAGCATCCTTGGTTTTGCTTGAGGATTGCCGCGTAGATTTCCAACGCATAGGTCGGGTTCGATTGGGCCACCTGATCGGCGGATTCGAGTTGCTTGATTTGCCTGGGGTCTAGCTTTGCAATCGCAATTTCTTCAATCATTTACGGAGTAAGGTGGCTGGAAAACTTTAGAATAGAAAAGAGTAAAAAAACCAAACCATACAAAAAGCGGAAAATTACAATATTTTTTCAATTGAAGTAGAAAGAAGGCTAAAAATCTCGGACACAAGGTTGCTGTCTTTGCCCTCAACCAACAACCTTATTTTAGGTTCCGTACCCGAGTATCTAAGCAAGATCCGACCATTCTGTCCGAACTTGCTGTTGGCACTCTTCAAGGCCTTTGCCAATTCAGGTTTTTCGGAAAGCGGAATCTTTTCCTCGACGCCGAAAGAACCCACTTTGCTTGGCCACAGAGCAATTTCCTCGGCGAGCTCTCGGATGGATTTTTGGTTCCGCTCAACTGCATGGGCCACCCGTAAAGCAGTGAATAATCCGTCTCCGGTCGGCAAATAGTCGTTGGCAACGACGTGCCCGGAAGATTCTCCCCCTAAATTACACCCCTTTTCCTTCATGAGGAGAGAAACGTTTCTGTCCCCGACCTGAGACCTGAAAAAATCTATTCCTTCGATCGCTAGGCTCGCCCCAAGCCCGGAGTTGCTGTGTTCAGTTGCTACCAAGCCATTTCCTGTCAGTGAATCACTACGGCTTGCGTCCAGCGCGAGCAAGCCCAGCACCTGATCGCCATGTATGCAGTTACCCTCCCCGTCGGCAAAGATTACGCGATCCCCGTCTCCGTCATGAGCGATGCCGAAATCGGCCTTTGTTTCCCTTACCCGTTCTTGCATTAGCTCGGGGTATTCCGATCCTGTTCCGTCGTTGATAATGCCATCGCCCACGTTCATCGCAAAGACCTCCGCCCCAAAACATGAAAGCACTTTCGGGGTGGTTTCAATCGTCGCTCCGTTGGCCATGTCGGCCACGACCTTCCGTCCGTGAAGAAAGTTCTTCGGGAAGCGCTCCATGAGTTGCTCTATATAGGCCTGCAGGGCATTCGATTTGCCAGAAGCCTCTTTCTTCTTGTCAGGAAGACGGAGGGTGAGGTTCAGTTTGGATTCGATAAACTCCTCTTCTTCAACCGGAAGCTTCTCTCCTTTTCTGGAAAAGATTTTGAACCCATTGTCCGGAGCCGGATTGTGGGATGCCGTAATCATGACACCCAAGTCGTATTCACCGTCCCTCACACCAAAAGACAAGGCTGGGGTAGGAAGGATTCCTGCTTCGAATGGTCGTGCCCCACCGTCTTCCAATCCGATGCTTAAGGATGACGATAGGCTTTCGCCCGATGGTCTCGTGTCTCGGCCTAAAAGTACTTTGCCGATTTGCCCATGGAAATCTTTCAAGTAATCGCTTAAAGCAAGACCGAAGCAATAGGCGAAGTCCTCATTGACTATCGGCCCTTTGTATCGGCCACGAATTCCGTCCGTACCGAAATATTTCATTGTGGATAGTTTCTAAAGAATTCGGAAACGTCGTTGATCCATGATTTGACCTTGCCGTCGGAAAGGAGGGATTCGGTCAGTTCGACCCCCTCCTCAATGGAATTTGTTTTCCCACAACTCATAAAGGCAATGGATGCATTCATCGCTACGGTAGCCTGCAAACCTTTTGGGGCTTGTCCATCGAGGAGGCGTTTCATGATTTGCAGGTTTTGGGATAGATCACCTCCGGAAAGGTGCTTGAAAGGATAGGTCGACATACCCCATTTCGCGGGCCCCCATCTTTCGACGTTTTGAGTGGCAATTCGTCCGAATCCAAAGAGGAGGTTTTCTCCGCAAGCCGTAATCTCGTCTACTCCGGTAACCTCCGAGTTCTCAATTGTGCCATGTACGATGGTTGCCCCGGAAAGTTTGTTGCCTTCAAGTGCTTGGCCGATTTTTTCCAAATATCTGGGGTCGTATACTCCCAAAACCTGAAAAGCAGGGCGGGCTGGGTTGATCATGGGGCCAAGGAGATTGAAAACCGTTATGATTCCTCGGGACGCCAGTTCTTTTCGAACAGGTGCGATATGCTTGAAAGCAGGGTGGAAGGAAGGCGCGAAGAGAAATGCGAAGCCAAGTTTCTTGAGTCCTTCTCGCAAAACTTTCAAGTCAGGTGCAAGCGGAATCCCGATGGCTTCGAGTAAATCGGCACTACCGCATTTGGAGCTGATCGATCGATTTCCATGCTTGATGACAGGCACCCCTGCGGAGGCAACGACGAAGGAAACAAAAGTGGAAACGTTGAAGCTTCCAGCCTTATCTCCTCCTGTGCCGCAAAGATCGATGGCTTGGGGGGCGAAATCATTCAGTTCAGGGTCACGGGATAATGCTCTGAAACCGGATACGAACTCAGACAGTTCGAGTGCGGTTTCCCCTTTCTTGGCCAAAGCTTCCAGGAAATCAATCTTCTCTTCATGACCCGTTCCCTCATTTACGAGTAGATGGATCGATTTCCGAACCTGCTCGGGTTCGAGGTCCATTCCTTCGTGCAGAAGATTGGTTATTTGGGGAAGTTCGTTGGGGTCCATGATTGTTGGTAGATGGTTGAATCCGGAGATTGGATCGAAGATAGGTCTTGATCTTTTTGGAATCTCGTTTTGTAGACCTTACTGTGCGCGTTGGACAACATTTTTCATTCTTTATTGCATTCGTATGCGTTTTTTTTCTTACGCAACAATCTTTTGGGGCCGCAAAAGATTCAAATTCACAAAATATAGATCAAAACACGAGCTTGGGCTACGAAGACGCCCTGATTTATGGCCTGGTTGAAGGAGTCACGGAGTTTTTGCCAATCTCTTCGACGGGGCACCTGGTCCTAGCTAAAGAAGTCATTGCTCCAGATGCAGAAGAAGAAAGAGAGGAAGCGCTGAATGCATATCTGATCGTCATTCAAGCAGGGGCCATCCTTGCCGTCACTCTTATTTACCGTAAGCAAGTCTGGTCGATCTTACTTGGTTTTATTGGCTTGGATCCGCGCGGCAGGCGTTTGGGTACGAATCTTCTTTTTGCTTTTCTTCCTGCCGCGTTGCTGGGGCCATTTCTAGACGACTTGATTGAGCACTTTCTTCTTTTTCCTCTACCCATCGCCTGCGCTTTGTTTGCAGGTGCGGTCTTGATGTATTGGGTAGAGGGCAAAAGGAAGAGAGCAAACGCCTTTGGGGCGTCCGATTCCGGGAAGTCGTTGGATGACCTGACCGCCCGTTCCTGTTTGTTAATCGGGTTTCTCCAGTGCTTTGCCATGTGGCCCGGTACAAGTCGTTCGATGATGACCATAGTGGGCGGATACCTCGTTGGTCTGACGAGGGCCAAGGCGGCGGAATTCAGCTTTCTGCTCGGCTTGATTACCTTGACTGCTGCGGCGGCCTATAAATCCTTGACGAAATGGGATGTGATGCAGGCAAACTTGGAATTTGGCCCGGTCCTCTTCGGTTGTCTGATTGCGGGTATCTCCGCAGCTGCATCGGTCGTCTGGTTAGTTGGATATCTGGCGAGGCGTGGGTTGGGCATTTTCGTTTGGTATCGCATTATCCTCGCACTGATCATTCTCGGCTTTTATTTTTGGCAAAGTTGATCTTTTCCTTGGCTTGACGCCCGATCCATTTGTTGCTTTAATCTTTTTTTAATTTATTTGCCATGGGACAACCTAAAAGAAAACATTCAAAGCAACGCAGCAGAAAGCGTCGCGGAGCCAATCGCTTCCAAGCCCCTCTTCTTGCAAAGGAAGTAGACGGAAGCATGAGTCGACCTCACCGCGTGAATCCTGAAACAGGACAGTACCGCGGCAAGCAAGTTCTCGATTTAGAGGTTTAACTTGTTTACTAAGCTTCGGCATGGATAAGACCGAGGCGAGGTTAACCCTTGCGATCGATGCAATGGGCAGTGATCGTGGGCCCGAGGAGATCCTTGAAGGTGTAGCGCAAGCTGTCGAAGTGTCTCCCCGTAGTACGGAGTTCATGCTTTTTGGCCGAGAAGAAATTCTTGGCTCCGTTATCGAAGGTAACTCAGTGCTTTCGAATGCAAGGGTTTCAATCAGGCACGCTCCTGAAGTCGTTGGAATGGACGAAAAGCCCATTGCCGGCATCAAAGGCAAAAAGAACTCCTCAATGTCTCTTGCTTTGCTCGCTTTGAAAGAGGGCGAGGCGGATGCCATGCTGAGCTGCGGCAACACGGGTTGCCTAATGGCCGGTGGGGCGATACGCTTGCGCACCTTGGAGGGGGTGGAAAGGCCGGCTCTTTGCACGATATGGCCCGGACGCGAAAGATATTTTACTTTACTGGATGCTGGAGCCAATCCCCATGCCAAGCCTTTTCACATTGTTCAAAGTGCCGTACTGGGCTCCAATTATGCCCGCTTGGCATTGGGTTTGGTTCGCCCTAAAGTCGGTTTGCTGACAATCGGAACTGAGGAAGGAAAGGGGAACGAGGTCATTCACGAGACCCATTCAATGCTTAAGGACATAGACGGAAGCATACTTAATTACGCTGGTCTCATTGAGGGCTTTCAAATCTTTGAGAATGTAGTCGACGTAGTGGTTTGCGATGGCTTCGTGGGTAACATTGTCCTCAAGGCCTGTGAGTCTCTTAGCAAACTCATCGGTAGTTTTCTCGACGAAGAACTAAAGAGAAATGCTCTCAGAAAAACCGGAGCATTGCTTTCCAAGGGAGCCTTCAGGAGCTTGAAGCAAAGAATCAATCCGGAACAATTCGGAGGAGCTCCTTTGCTTGGCTTGACGAAGAACGTCATCAAGGCTCATGGCTCTTCCAATCGGAATCACATAAGCGGCGCGATCAAAATTGCCCTCGACCTCATTCAGCACGACATGCTTTCCCAAGTAACGGTCGATATCAAGGAGACCAATGAGATTTTGCGACCCGAACCTTTAGCCCCTAGGGGAGTCCCCACCAATGGTTCATGAGTGATTCAGGGTCCAGTATTTTGCGTGGGATAGGATCGTATGTCCCCTCCATAAAAGTCGACAACAATGAATTGAGCAAAAAGGTGGACACTTCTGACGAATGGATTAGGAGTCGTACCGGAATCAAGGAAAGAAGATACGCCGCTGAAGACGAAAATACGAGCGACTTGGCATTGAAGGCATCGCAAAGAGCCATCGATATGGCAGGAGTTTCTCCCGAAGAAATAGACTTGGTTTTGGTTGCTACGATTACTCCCGACATGGCCTTTCCTTCGACTGCTTGCCTTCTTCAACACAAGCTTGGCATACCTCAGGTGGCTTGTTTCGATCTTGAAGCCGCTTGCTCTGGTTTCCTATATGCTCTGGACGTGGCGGATGGTATGTTGAGTTCAGGTCGCTACAAGTGCGCCTTGGTGGTTGGAGCGGAGAAACTTTCTAGTATTATGGATTGGGAGGATAGGACGACTTGCGTGCTTTTTGGCGATGGGGCCGGCGCCGCCATTCTGACGAAGACCGGCAAAGGAGCAGAGATGCTTGGATTTCAGTGTGGTGCGGATGGGTCGAACCCCTCTCTCTTGCATCAACCGGCAGGTGGGTCCGCATTACCTGCTTCGACCGAGACGATCCTTGCCCGCGGGCATTTCCTGAAAATGAACGGGCGAGAGATTTTCAAATCCGCTGTCCGTGTCATGGAGCGTGCCTCTCGAGAACTGCTCTCTCATCATGGTATCGATATAAGCGAGGTGAATCACGTTATCCCTCATCAGGCAAATGCCAGAATCGTCGAAAGTTTGTCCCAAAGGCTGGAGATTCCATTGGATAAGTTTTTTTGTAATCTTCACAAATATGGAAACACATCCGCCGCCTCGATTCCTATCGCACTCGATGAAGCGTTCAAGGCCGAAAAGTTCAGAAAAGATGACCTAGGATTGCTTGTGGCGTTTGGTGCAGGCTTGACTTGGTCGTCTGCACTTGTTCGATTCTAATATTTTTAATTCCCCATGAAAGCCTCTTCCATAATCTTGCTTCTCTCCTTTGCCTTCGGTTTAATCGAGCTGTCTGCCGTTTCCCCTGGAGATAGCCGCCGGTACCAATCAAACCCTTCCGCCGACAAGGATTACCTTTTCCCAGGCACGGGCTTTTTCAAAAAGAACCGTGATCCAATTGATTCGGAGCAAGCAAAAAAATGGTTCTTAACCGCTGAATCCAAAGAGAAGTCGGGTGAGTTGGGGAAGGCTTTGGACCTTTACGAGAATTTTGCCAAAAGAAGAACGGATGCAACCTTGTCTCGAAATAATGAACAGGTTCAAATCGGCCCTGAGTCCCTTTTTCGAGCTTCAATGATTCGCGAAAAACGAGGAGATTGGCAGAAGTCCTTCGAGCATATGAAATTGATTGCCGAAGCCTACACCGAATATGATTTCGAACGCGTCGCAGAATCACTCATGAGAATCGCCGAACGTTTGGCCAAGGAAAAACTTCCGCGCAAATGGGGTTTTGTTCCCCGTTTTCGTTCGGGTAATAAAGATCGCATGCGTTTGGATCAAATCGCTGGATTGGCCCGAGGCCCCAAGTTTGCGCCCCGTGCCCTCATGGCGCTTGCCGAAATCGCAGAAAAGGACAACAAAGAAGACGAGTCCATCGACGCCTTGGAGCGATTGGTCAACCTTTACCCCGATAACTATCTTTGCGAGGAAGCGTATTTTCTCTTGGCCAAAATTTATGAAAAGCGCGTATCCGGTCCTGCTTATGATCAAGGTGCCACACTAAAAGCGCTAAATTTCTACGAAGATTATATTATTCTATATTCCGAGTCCCCACCAAGAAGTAAGCATGAGGCGGAAGAGGATTATCAAAATCGCCTGAAGGAGGCGGAGGAGAGGAGACTTTTGGCGGAAAAGGGCAGGAAGGCCATGCGTGAGACCCTAGCTGCAAGCAAAGTTGTTGTTGGTCAATTCGTGGAGAAATATGGAAAGTATTATATGGTGCGTTGGCAAGAACTTGGAAACAAACCAGCCCTCCAATTCTACAACGAGGCGATCACGACTGCACCAGAATCAGAGGCCGCTCGGGCAGCTGAGAAAAAAGTGGCTGAATTGCGGGCAGGCGATGACTAAGTTTTCCTTCTGTTCTCTGCTTTCTATTTGCATCCTCGTCTCCTCCTGTCGCTATCAGCCCGGATTGGGCAACGGCAGCGGATCACATACTTTGTTCGTGCAAGTCGTCTCCAATGACACCCTTTTGCCGCAAGCAGGGGGAATAGTTAGTCGAACGATCAGAGAGGAGTTTCTGCGCAAAGGATCTTTCGACCTCGTCCACTCGCCGGAGGAAGCCGATCTTGTGTTGCGGGTCAAACTAAACCAATTCAACAAATCTCCTGAGGTTTACCGAGCAACCGATACGCTTTTGGCAGCTGGTTTTAACATGGAGGTCGTCGCGTCGCTTGATCTTTATTCTTCTCGAAAGAAGTCTTTGATTATGGATGGTTCAATCGTTCGAGCCAATGCATCCACAGTACGGGAAACTCAAAGCAGGCAGCCTTCCGGTCGTCAGCCATCAATGGCTATTGCCCGAGAATTGGGCCTTAAGATTTCTTCACGGGTTTCAAATTACACTTGGTAGCTTTATGAAAAGAATATTGGCACCCTCTATTTTGGCTGGTGATCACGCTAGCCTGAAGGATTCCCTTTTATGTGCCGACCAAGATGGCAGAAGCTGGATCCATTTGGATATCATGGATGGGCATTTTGTGCCTAACCTTAGCTTTGGACCTCAAACCGTAGCCGATCTGCGGAAGCACTCATCTTTGTTTTTCGACGTTCATCTTATGCTCGACCAACCTCAGAAATACATTGAAGCTTTCGCTGCAGCTGGAGCCGATCTTATTTCCATTCACGTTGAGCCCGATTACGATATTTCTGAAACCTTGGGAAAGATCAGGTCTATGGGCAAAAAGGCTGGAATCGTATTAAATCCAGCTACTCCGGTGGAAGAAGTTTTTCCCTATTTGAACGACGTGGAATTAGTTCTTTGCATGACCGTGGTTCCAGGTTTTGGGGGCCAAAGTTTCATGGAGAACGTCCTTTCCAAAACTCGAGCGTTATCTTCCCTCCGTGAGCAAAAGGAGCTGACTTTTCTCATTGAAGTCGACGGTGGGGTGGGCCCTGAGCAAGTCACGCCTTGCTTGGAGGCAGGCGTGGACATTCTTGTCGCGGGAACAGCCTACTTCAAAGGGGACAAAAAATCTCGAGACGAATTTGCCGGCTCCATCGAAAACTATTAACCTTGAAATTTTTTTCAGGGAACTTTTATGAATGGAGCCAAAACCAAGGCTACTACGGACATCAATTTCAGCAATATATTCAGTGATGGTCCTGAAGTGTCCTTGAGGGGATCTCCGACTGTATCACCAACGACGGTAGCTTTGTGAATGTCGGAACCTTTTCCGTGTGTTTCTCCGTTGATTTCATAACCTTCTTCGACCATTTTCTTTGCATTGTCCCATGCTCCTCCGGCATTGGATTGAAACAAGGCCATCAAGACACCTGATGCGGTTACTCCTGCGAGCAAGCCTCCAAGCATCACTGCACCACTTCCCGGGAAAAAGTGCTCGCCTCCCAGTCCGATTGCAACGGGAGTAAGAATTGCAACCAAGCCAGGGGCAATCATTTCCTTGATTGCCGATTGTGTCGAGATTTCGACACACTTGCCGTATTCGGCCGAATCAATCGCTTCGTCAAATTGTTTTCTTTCTTCGTCTGTCCATTCCTCGGTCGGTTTGCCTTCGTTGCGCTGCATTACTTCGAGTGCTGTTTTCAAGGCTGGTATGTTCTTGAACTGCCTTCTTACTTCTTGAATCATCGCCATAGCGGCACGGCCAACCGCACCCATGGCCAGTGCACTGAAAAGGAAAGGCAACATGGCTCCGATGAATAATCCTGCCATGACTTTAGGGGCTGAAACGTCGATTACCGTGATATTGGCCTCCACTTTGAAAGCGGCGAAAAGGGCTAGGGCGGTGAGTGCGGCCGAACCAATTGCGAAGCCTTTTCCAATTGCCGCAGTTGTATTTCCGACGGCATCGAGTTTATCCGTCCGTTGACGTACTTCGGACGGCAATTCGGACATTTCCGCTATTCCTCCAGCGTTGTCGGAAATTGGGCCGTAGGCATCTACGGCAAGCTGAATGCCGGTATTTGAAAGCATTCCAACTGCTGCAATGGCTATTCCGTATAAACCTGCAAATTCATAAGCGCCGACCACTGCGACCGCTAGAATAATAATCGGGAATGTCGTTGAAATCATACCAACTCCCAAACCGGAAATAATGTTTGTCGCGTAGCCCGTAACCGATTGGTCAACGATCGACCGGACGGGTTTGGTCCCGGTTCCCGTGTAATGTTCGGTAATCTTGCCAATAGCAAGACCTGCGATCAGGCCAATGATAATGGCATAAAAAACTCCGTCCGCAGAATATTCTTTTCCTCCGGACACCCATTCGGCTGGCAACAACTTGCCAATTACGAAGTAGGCCGCCACGATCATTGCAAAGGATGAAGCGAACTCACCTGTGTTTAGTGCCTTATGGGGGTCTCCTCCATCCCTTACTTTTACGAGAAAGGTGCCGAGAATGGATGTTACGATACCGATGGCGCCCAAAACCAAAGGTAGAAGAACGGGAGAAAGTCCTGCAAGGTTGTCCGTAAAACTTTGACCGGCCGCGGCAACCATGGCGGCTCCCAAAATCATGGTGCCTATGATGGACCCTACGTAGGACTCGAACAGGTCCGCTCCCATTCCGGCAACGTCCCCCACGTTGTCCCCCACGTTATCGGCTATCGTGGCGGGGTTGAGAGGGTGATCTTCAGGGATACCGGCTTCTACTTTACCCACGAGGTCAGCGCCGACGTCGGCCGCTTTGGTGTAAATTCCTCCCCCGACTCGGGCAAACAGGGCAATGGATGAAGCTCCGAAAGAAAAGCCGGTCAAGACGGACAGTGTGGTGCCCAAACTCTTGCCTGGACCGAAAGCATCAAAGTGATTCCCAAAATAGGCAAACAACCCACCCAGGCCCAGGATGCCAAGACCGACCACGCCGAGGCCCATGACAGATCCGCCTGCGAAAGCAACTTCCAAGGCTTTGCCCAAACTGTCTTGTGCTGCGTTCGCGGTACGTACATTGGCCTTTGTTGCCACCTTCATTCCCAAAT
>JAURNO010000440.1 GCA_030830145.1 Verrucomicrobiota bacterium | reverse complement strand
CGTCCCCGATAACGGTCGCAGAAGGAGCGATGAAGGCTCCGTCACCCAAAGTAGGTGTCTTGTTCAGGTAGGTTGCAAGCCGTTCAGGTAGCTTCAAGACCTTCGGAAATCAAGGAAGGTAGTTCTTCGCGTTCTGAAAATCGGCTACTGGCACGCTTCGCAATCTTCTCCGTTCATCATGGCCTCAATACTGCAAGCCTTTTTCTCGGCATCGGTGTACTCCTTCTTGGCCGAAGGCTCGTCTGCGACATCGGATGACAAAGGTTTCTTTTGCTTGAGATCAACCGTTGCCTTCTCGATGTTCGAGGCTCCGAGGGTACGTAAATAGTAGGTGGTCTTCAACCCTTGCCTCCAAGCGGCTCGATACATGTGGGAAAGAGCCTTGAGGTCTGGTTCGCCGAGGAAGAGATTGACGGATTGGGATTGGTCGATCCATTTTTGACGACGAGCTGCGGCGGCTATAACGAACTCGAAGGAAACATCGAAGGCAGTTAAATACTTGCTCTTGATCCAATCGGGAATGGTCGTGATGTCGGAGAGCTCACCATCAAAATACTTCAACTGATCGGACATTTCTCGATCCCAGAGACCTTCCTTCTTCAAGTCATTAACGAGAAAGCGGTTCAAGACCATGAAGTCACCAGATAAATTACTTTTAACAAAAAGGTTTTTGTAAGTAGGCTCGATACAAGGCGAAGAACCCATGATATTCGAGATTGTGGCGGTGGGGGCAATGGCGATGACATTGCTGTTGCGCATGCCGTGCTTGGCTATCTTGTCACGAACGATCGACCAATCCATTTTTCCTTCTTTGGGCACTTCAACTTCGCTGCCGCGTTCTTTCTCGAGTAACTCGAGTGAATCTTGAGGCAAAATACCCCTGTCCCATTTGGATCCTCGGAAGCTCGAATAGGAACCACGCTCACTGGCCAAGTCGCTGGAAGCTTCATAGGCATAGTAGCAAATGGCTTCCATAAATTCGTCGTTGAACTCAACGGCATCTTGCGAAGAGAAGGGGATGTTTTTGACAAAAAGAGAATTTTGCAAACCCATTACGCCAAGGCCTATGGGACGATGTCGCATGTTGGAAGTTTTGGCCGCATCGGTCGGATAAAAATTAACGTCTATGACATTGTCCAAAGCCCGGACGGCGGTGCGGATGGTATCCCTCAACTTATCGTGGTCAATTGATCCGTCACTCTTGAGATGGGAATCGAGTACCACCGAACCAAGGTTGCAAACGGCCGTCTCATCCGCTCCCGTGTTGAGTGTAATTTCCGTACAAAGGTTGGAACTGTGAATCACGCCGACATGATCTTGGGGGCTGCGGATGTTGCAGGTGTCTTTGAAAGTAATCCAAGGATGTCCCGTTTCGAAAAGCATTTTCAACATTTGCTTCCACAGATCGAGAGCAGGCATCGTATGCCCCCATATTTCACCCTTTTCTGCTTTGGCTTCGTATTCGGCGTACTTGTCTTCGAACGCCTTTCCATACAGGTCGTGGAGTTCGGGCACCTCGTTACTACGGAACAGAGTCCAATCCTTGCGGGCTTCCATTCGTTTCATGAACAGATCGGGAATCCAATTCGCCGTATTCATATCATGGGTCCGACGACGATCGTCTCCGGTGTTTTTGCGTAGTTCGAGAAACTCCAATACGTCGCAGTGCCAGGATTCGAGGTAAGCACAACCTGAACCCTTCCGTTTCCCGCCCTGATTAACGGCGCAAAGTTGGTCGTTGTGCATCTTGAGAAAAGGAATGACCCCCTGACTTTCGCCGTTCGTCCCGGCGATGTGACTGCCCGTACCTCGAACCGAGGTCCAACTTCCGCCAAGGCCGCCGGCCCATTTGGAAAGAAACGCATTTTCGGCGATCCCTCGGTACATAATCGATTCGATCGTATCGTCTACTTTGTAAAGATAACAGGATGAGAGCTGGGAATGAAGAGTTCCCGAGTTGAAGAGCGTGGGGGTGGAAGAGCAAAAGCGCCGACTCTTGTATAAGTTGTAGAGGGCGATGATGCGGTCTTCGGGGCTTTCCTCATGGGCGAACACGCCCATGGCTACACGCATCCAGAACAATTGGGGTGTCTCCAGTCGCTTGGGAGCATCGTTTGTCTTGTCGACTACCAAGTAGCGGTCGAAAAGAGTTTGGATACCAAGATAATCAAAATCAAGGTCGGCTGAAGGATCAAGTGCTTCCGCTAGTTTTCCAATATCCAACTTCAGGAGTTTGGGGTCCAATCTTTTGATCTCAATGCCTCTCTTGAGGTATTGCTTGAGACCGGCAGAATGAAAGCCCTTGAGTTCCTCGATGCTATTCTCCGAAATGTCCCAGCCCAAGACCTCTTCGTAAACATAGGAGAGAAGAATACGAGCGGCAAATTTGGCGAAGTCTCCATCTCTCTCGATCAAAGTCTTCGAGTTCAATATGATGGTCTTGCGAAGATCGTCCTCGCTGATTTCTGAAAAAACGGAGCGACGCAAACACTCCTCGATTTGCTCAGTCGTCATGCAGAGGTCAAGTCCGATTGATCCGAATGCAATTCTTTTCTTCAAATCGATTCCGTCCCAGAAAAAGGTACTGCCGTCCTTTTTCTGAACCACGATCATCGAATCCTGCTTGATTTCGTCGCCGGTTGCTCCGGTCTCCCTTTCGATACGACGGCGGGCACGGTAAAGGATGTAGGATTCGGCAACTTTGAAGTGCCCCTTTCTCATCAATTCTTCCTGAACCAAATCCTGAACGTCTTCGATGTTGATGAAGGCTTGGCCAGTGGAAAGTGCCTTGCGAGTAACTTGTCTAGCCAAGTCGACAGCAGGCTCTGAGTCAAACTGGAGAGAAAGAAAAGCCTTCCGCACTGCGACCTCTATCTTGGAATAATTCCAAGGCACCACTTGTCCACTGCGACGAATCAGACGTATTTGCCCGGTTCCGTCTTCGAAACCGTTTGATGCGAGGGTCCTGCCATTGCCGTCGTTGGACCTGGAGATCACCAAACTTTTAGCAACATCATACGCATCATTTTCAACCAATGCCTTCTCGATCAAACGATGAAGTTCGTCAAAGGAGAGGCGGGGGGCTCCGCCTTCCTCCTCTTAGCCATCCGCTCGATTAAGCGATCGGCGACGATCCGGGCGGACTCCACCACGAGCGCCCGGTTCTTTGGGGTATATATTTCGTTTTCTTCCCTTGAAATCATTAGGTTGGTCAATGCCTCCCCAATGACTTCGGCCACCTCGGCGATGTGGAAATCACGATCACCCGCGCCATCCGTAATACGTACTTTCGGTATTTCGAAACGGTTGTCCCCCAATGCTTCCGCCCAATCAAAACGGGGTTTATTCTCACTTGGCGTTCCCGCCGCCTTGGCCAACAACCTATCTTCTTCGAAAATCGTATTACGCATAAATCTCAAGCTCCCATTCTAATCAATTAACTGTTATAAAACTACCAACCGAAATCAAAGTTCGTCGTCCGAAACCTCAGCAAGAGAGGAAGACTTTTGATATTCGGTGACCCGACCCTCAAAGAAGTTTTGCTCCTTCTTGACATCGATGGTTTCCGCCAACCAAGGAAATGGGTTCTCCAATCCGGGATGCATGACATCGAGGCCTACCCCATTGAGCCTGCGGTCGGAGATGTAATCGATGTAGGTGCAGAACTCGTCGGCACTCAAACCGACCGCATTTACAGGAAGGCAGTCCCGAATGAATTCTTTCTCCAATTCTACTGCCTCTTTCATCAACTGGCAAAGTTCACCCTTGAATTCATCTGTCCAAATGTCGGGATTTTCCTCGATCAAAACACGCAACAGGTTACGGAATAGTTCAATATGATTGGATTCGTCCCTCAAGGTGTAGCGGAACATCTGTCCGACACCGGGAAATTTGTTTTGACGGGCCAAACTGAGAATCATGCCAAAGAGGCCATAAAACTGGGTGCCCTCCATGCATTGCCCGAAAACAAATATATTTTTAGCAAGCTCCTGCTTATTAACTAGTTGCGTAAGATCAAGATCGCGCCTAAGACCCTTGGAAACTTTCGTGACGAACTCGTTTTTTCTCCGAATGGTCTCGATTTGCTCGAACATCGCCTCACACTCGTGGGGATTGATTCCGAGTGAACTGATCATGTAGAGCAAACTGTCCGCATGAATATTTTCTTCATGGGCGTGACGACCAAGCACCAATTTGAGTTCCGGCGCAGTAACCAACTCGCAAACGACATGTTGGATATTATCTCCTACGATGCCTTCGGCAGCCGAGAAATAGCCGATCCCCATCATTATAATCCATCTCTCTGCGTCGCTTAATTCGGTTGAACTCTTCCACTGTTCGAGATCTTTTTGCATAGGAACATCCTCAGGTTCCCAATGATTTGCTTTCATTTTGCGGTAGAGGTCGTAAGCCCATTGGTATTTAAGCGGCAAAAGGTTGAATGCCTCCGATGCTCGTCCATTG
>JAURNO010000439.1 GCA_030830145.1 Verrucomicrobiota bacterium | reverse complement strand
TGCGGGCAAAACCATTACCGTGCCCGTTCGTGAACAGCGCAGCCAGTTCGTAGCCCTCCTGGAGAATGCCCGGGAGACCGGCTTTTATGAAGCGAGGGTGAGTGTCCAGGCACCCGGGACCCCCATTGCAGTCAACTTGAATACGAGCGAATCGGAGATCGCCTCGCTGACGCCAACGCAGCTCAATGAAAACCTCGACGCAACGGGAGTCACCGTAACCAATTCGGAGGCGGAACTCACCGCCGCCATCCAAGGCAATCGAACGGAACGGTCGTTTTGGAGAAATTTCATGATCGCGGGGCTTGTCTTCTTATTGCTGGAGAGCCTTTTTGCCGAACGTCTCGGAAAGGGTAAGAGAGCAAGTGCCAATGCAACCGGTCCTCTCCCTGAAGCTCAAAACCAAACCCAAGATGCTTGAGCTACTTGCATTGACCGGTCAAATCGAAGAGGTCTTCTTGGCCCGCCCCTTGTCCATGGGCTCTTTGCTCGCAATCTTTGCCGCGATCACTTTGCTCACCGTGTATTTATACCGCAGGCCCGGAGGAATGCCTTTGGGGGTAAGAGTATTCCTCGCGTTGTCCCGCATCGTCGCTCTTTGCTTGGTGGTCGCTACCTTGCTCGAGCCCACCGCAGTGGTAACGGAACCGCGCACACTCAGGCGGAGTCTACCCGTTCTTCTCGACATTTCCGAAAGCATGTCCATGAAGGATCAACGCAAGCGGTCGACCGACCTTGCTTCAGCTGCGTTTGCTCTGGGAATGGTTCCGGCGGGAGATGAGACGGACGCCGACCGCATGGTGATGCAATTGGATACGAAGCAACGCCAAGAGATCGCAAGTTCTTCCCGTCTTGATCTGGCCAAGGCCATTCTAACCGAATCCGGTCGTCCCGTTCTGGAATCTTTTTCCAACTCCTTGGAACTAAGTTTACATGCCTTTGGCCGAACTCCGCGTTTGATTGGGGACGACAGCATTATGGAAAGCGAATCCCTCGGTGCGATCAAAGCAACCGAGCCGGAGACCTCGATCGCCGCTTCGTTGGAGGACATCGTAAGTTCTGTCGGGGTTCCGCCCGCCGGGGTCGTTTTACTCTCCGATGGTATCGATAACTCATCTTCCGAGCGGTCCGAGGCGATCCTCCGTGACCTCGGCACCCGTGGAATCCCCGTTTACGCCGTGCCGATCGGCCTGAGTGATCCGGACGACGTAAGCATACAAAACGTCGTGATTCAGGAAGTCGCCTATTCCGGCGACAAGGTCCCGGTCCGTGTTCAGATTCAGTCTAGAGGCTATGAAAGGCGGACGGCCCGACTGGCCGTTCTGCTGAATGATCGGAGGGTAACCTCGCACATTGTCCGGTTTGACGGGGGACTGCAATTTGAAGAGGTTGATTTTCGTGTAGATGTTTATGAGAAAGGTGCCGTGCAAATCGATGTGCTCATTGAGCCTTTCGATAATGAAATTTCAACCGCAAACAACCGGGTTTCCCGAGCCGTTCGGATCGTAAACGAAAAAGTCAACGTGCTCTATGTCGAGGGGAATGCCCGCTGGGAGTACCGCTACTTGCGGGCTATTCTGAAGCGCGATCCACGGATCAATGCGACCTTCATCTCATCCAATGCAGGCCCTGAGGTTGCCCGCAACTCGCCTGAGCACATCGAGCGTTTTCCCGACGACCGGGAAGATGCGTTTCAGTACGATCTAGTCATTCTTGGAGATGTCGATGCCTCTTTTTTCACCGCTGAAGAACTCGGCTTGCTGGAAGAACTTATCCGGGACCGCGGGGCTTCTTTGCTCATGCTTTGCGGGCCTATGCATTCGCCCGGTTCCTATACGGGTACCTCGGTTGAAACCATGCTTCCGGTGCGTTTTGATCCCGATTCCAATTGGGAAAACGTTGCCGAAACCGTATACCCGGTCTTAACACCCGAAGGTCGAAGCAGTTTGGTCATGACCTTGGAAAACAATGGGGAACTCAATGACCGTGTCTGGAGCCGGATGGCTCCGATGGATCAGTTGCCCCCCCTTCTTTCGGCAAAGCCTGGGGCAACCGTGCTTGCCGTTCTATCGGACAGTACTTCCCGCGGGCAAGGCTATCCTCTGGTCGCCTGGCAGCGCTACGGAACGGGCAAGTGCATGTCGATCGCTTCCGATCGACTATGGCGGCTGCGTTACAGAACGGGTGACAAATACCATTGGCGCGTTTGGTCCCAGTGCATCCAGTTCATGACGCTCTCGCGCTTGATGGGTGAGCACAAGCGCATCCGATTGGAGACGGACCGTTCGACTTACCCCGTCGAGGGCCAGTGCCGCCTGTACGCTCATGTCATGGATGAGAGTTTCGAGCCGATTGTCCAGTCCGTGTTCGAGGCTTATGTTTCGAATCTTGAGGGTGCGCAGGCCAAGCAGTTGGTCAGACTGCGGCCCGACAAAACGCAGCCCGGACTGTACGAGGGCTATTTTTCACCTTCAGAAACGGGCCGCTACCGATTGGAGGCGAATGAGGAGGACCGTGCAACCTCGAACACGACCGAGTTTCAAGTGACCGAGATTCGCAAGGAGCTCATCGAAACCGACATGAGCTTGTCCTACTTGGAGCGGATTGCCGAATTGACCGGAGGGGCCATTCTCGAACCAAAGGAATTGCCTGAGCTGAGCTCGCTTGTGAACGACCGGCTCATTATGACCGAGCTTCGCTCCGAGCGTCCGCTTTGGGACAATGGCATCGTCGCCTTCCTGTTGGTCGCCTTATTGGGTGCCGAATGGATTCTGCGGAGGAGGTACGATCTGCGATGAGCAAGGACAAGCAAAGATCGGCCTTGGAGCCGGGCTTGAGGGCGGTTTGGAATCGTA
>JAURNO010000438.1 GCA_030830145.1 Verrucomicrobiota bacterium | reverse complement strand
CTAATCCTTGAGAATCGTTTTTTTCTTCTCCCTCCGGCATTCCGATTACAAACAATTTTCCTTAAGCAAAAAACTCATCTTTAGGTAGCTGCTGTCTTTTCAAATATTAGGATGAACTGCGATTGACGGCTTGTCATGACCCATAGAATCGGTAATGAATAAAAATTCTAGCTTAAAACCTAACTCCTTATTCTTATGAAACTCTTGTCACTTGCTCTCGTTTTGGTATCCCCTTTTGCCGCCTTTGCCGACCATCATGGCAAGAAGCCTCTCAAGGCCCTCATGATAACCGGTGGTTGCTGCCATGATTACAAGAACCAAAAAAACATCATCAGCGAGGGAATCAGCGAGCGCGTCAAGACCAAGTGGGATATCTTTTTTGAGATGGACCAAGCCTAGAGCAAAGCGCATCTTTCCAGAAAGGGGTGGGCCGACGGGTTTGATTATATAGTCTACAACCATTGCTTCGCTCATGAGAAGGATGCTTCCTTCGTCAAGTCCATCACCGATATTCACAAGGCCGGCAAACCAGCCTTGGCTTTGCACTGCGCCATGCACTCCTACCACTGGAGTATCCCGGCTGAGGAAGGGAAAAAGAAGGCTTGGCCCGAAATGCTCGGAGCCAGTTCAAAAGGTCATGGACCAAAGGCCGCCATTACCGTTAAAAAAGTCAAGAAGCATGCCGACCATCCCATCATGAAAGACATGCCCGACGGTTGGCTCAGTCCAGAGGGAGAATTGTACAATGTCCAGCAAGTTTACGAAGGGACGACCGTACTCGCTTATGGTGAAAATGGTAAGGCAAAGGAACCGCAAGCTCTCGTCTGGATTAATACTCATGGCAAAGGCCGTATTTTCTCAACCACGCTTGGTCACCATAACTCCACGATGTCCACGAAGGAATACCTCGATATGCTCGGCAATGCGGTCAAGTGGATAACGGCAAAGAAGTAATTCTTAAGTCTATTCGAGAATTTACCTTGCGGATTGGCTTGTAGGAATTCATCGAAGGCAAAGAGGATACAGAGGATTAAGCCAACGCTCAAGGAAACGGAATCGGCGTTTTGGAAGATTTGACTAGGAGTGCGTTGCGACCATAAGGTGGTTGCCTATGTCCTGAATTTGTCGGGATTATAACCTTTGTTTCCGCCCTTGTGGCCCTTCCCGCCTTTGCCGAATTTTTTGCCTTTGTCGAAGGCTTTGCCCTTGGAGAATTTTCCTCCCTTGTTTCCTCCTGGGCGGGGACGTCCCTTGTCGACTGAGATATTCAGTTGATGGCCTTGTACCCAAACCGTTTTGAGGGCCTCCATAATTTCGCGGGGCATGTCTTTGGGCAGATCAATAAAGGTGTGATCCTTGAACATGCGAATCTTTCCCATGTTTTTCGGGTCGAGACCGACCTCGTTTGCAATGGCTCCGACGATATCTCCTTTTTGAGCCCCATGGTATTCACCGACTTCCAACCGATAGCTCCGCAAGTGGTCGTCTTTGGCAAATCGTCGGTCAGCCCGATCGCCCCGATCCCTCCGGTCTCCGCGGTCGTTGTTTCTGGACGAACGATCGGGCCTGTCGTCGCGGTCTTTTCTTTGTTTGCGGGGAGGAGTAGGCATGTCCTCGTAGCGCAAACCTTTCTTGCCGGCTTCCAAAAAGGCTAGGGAAGCGGCAATTTCGAGGGTGTCGTGACCTGATTCCTCGACCATCCTCTGAAGTGCTTTACGGTAGTCGCCCAAGTCGCCCTTGAAGCCTTCTTCTATTTTGGCGAAGAGCTCTTCTTCTCTTCGTTGGTTCATCTCTTCCAAAGTCGGAAAAATGTACTGATCGCAGGGAACCTTGAGGGTGCGCTCAATCGCATTGAGCATTCTCATCTCCTTGTTGGTCACGAAAATGATGGCATCGCCTTCGCGCCCGGCCCGGCCCGTTCGGCCAATGCGGTGGGTGTAGGATTCCAAGTCGAAAGGAGCGTCGTAATTGAGCACGTGGGAGATACGGTCGACGTCCAGGCCCCGAGCCGCTACGTCGGTTGCGACCAGGACGTTGATCTTTCCACGCTTGAGGCGGTCTACGGTTTTTTCGCGCAGGTTTTGCGGCATGTCCCCATTGAGCGGTTCGGCGGCATATCCTCTCCCTTGCAACCCTTCGGCGATTTCCATGGTTGCATTTTTGGTGCGGGCAAAAATCAGCAAGGCATCAAAACGTTCGATCTCGAGGAGCTTGATGAGCATGTTTCTTTTCTCATGCTGCCTGACCTTGATAAACCGCTGTCTGATGCTGGGGGAGTTTTCCGCCTTTACCTTGATCGTGATTTCGACCGGTTCGCGCATGTGCTTTTCCGCCAACTTGCGGATTGGTTTGGGCATGGTGGCCGAAAAAAGCGCAGTCTGACGGTCCTCGGGAGTGTGTTCGAGAATCCAGTTGATGTCGTCTATGAAGCCCATGCTGAGCATTTCGTCCGCTTCATCGAGCACGAGTGCCTGCAGGTTGTCGAGTTTCAGGTACCCTTTTTCGATGTGGTCCATGATTCGGCCCGGGGTGCCTACAACCACCTGAGCGCCGCGTTTGAATTCTCGAATTTGCTCCCCGTAACCCGTTCCTCCATAGACCGGAACAACTCTGAGTTTTGGCAAGTTTTCGGCATATCCCTCGATAGCCTCGGCCACTTGGAGGGCTAGCTCACGGGTTGGAGCAAGGCACAGAATCTGGGCCCCTTTGACCGATTCGTCGATACGGGAAAGCAGAGGCAGGGCGAAGGCGGCGGTCTTGCCGGTTCCCGTTTGGGCTACTCCGAGTAAATCGGAACCCTCGAGAAGGGGAGGAATCGCTTGGGCTTGAATAGGTGAGGGCGTTTCGTACCCCGCCCGTTCAACGGCTTTTAATATGGGTGCGGCAAGGGGGAGGTCGGAAAAACGGATACGGGTATCCGTTTGCTCATCAATGGCATCTTCTTCGTTCATAGGACTGTGTTTCGTTCGACTTGTTTGTTTGTTACGCCTTGTCTTCGAACACTTGCTCACTTTATCTCAATACCCATCCGTTTCCACACGTGAGGCCCCGTCCGTATACATGGCTAATTAACTGAACATACAGTGCTTCCGAAAAAAGACGAGCAGGAAAACGATTGTTTGACCTTGGGGAAACGAGCGTAACTTTTCTTATCCGTCTTCTGTTCTCCAAACAATATCGTGTGTTCGGAAGTCTTATCCTTGATTTGACGCGCCTCCATCCTATGTTTGTTTTTTTACATCAACCCAACTCGTCATCTTATGATCCATTCTCCATTCGTCAGGCTTCTCGTTCTCACCTTCGTTCTTTTGCCACTTTCGGTCCCTTCCTTCGCTCAGAAGAAGAAAAGGGTCGATCCGTTGGCCATGCCCGAGATTACCCGAGATCAAGTCATTTGCTTCGCTCTTTACACGGTGCACGACAAGACGCTGAAATTGACCGCTCAACTCTACCCGCTCATGGAGGGTGAACCAAGGAAAGCGACCCTTGAAGTAAAGAAGGGCGGAAAATGGGAGCAAGTTGCCGAGGCCAATGTGATCGAGAGGGGTTGGACTGTTCCCTTCCGGGTAGAAAAGTGGGATGACTCACAGGAGGTTTCCTACCGCGTCAGGCACGGCGAGAAAGCGACCTATGAAGGAATCATTCGCAAAAACCCAAAGGACAAAAGGG
>JAURNO010000437.1 GCA_030830145.1 Verrucomicrobiota bacterium | reverse complement strand
GATGCTCCAAAGATGGAATGCTTTCAAACAAGGTCCAGACTATGACGCGGCTCTCGAGCGACTCAATCTTGGAATCAAAGCGATTCGGAAAGAATGGACGGAGGATGGACTCCAAAAGGCCATGGTCGAATTCATGGCCAGGGAAAAGCAAAGTTCGCTCGGAAAATTTAGTTTTTGGAAAGAACTAGTAGCGGATCCACAAACCACCGCTGCGGACTTTGAATTGGAAATTGAACAAGTGCCTGAAACGATCAGCCAGTTCATTCTGGGATATTTAGAGAAAGAGCGTGGTCGTCTTGCAGAGGTAGAAAATGAAATCAGGTATTTTCGAGCCCTACAATACCCTTCGATCGAAAACCCAACCGAAGTTTCGATCCAAAATTTAGAAAAAGCTTATTTGGAGTTTCTTCAAGAATTACCAACGCCCCTTTCTCAAGCCATGTGCAACTCAGGGTACGAGATCGAAACGAACTACTCTGTTTTCAGCAAAAGCGAGGGACCCAAGGAACTTGCTAATTTGGCCGAAGCAATCGCAGCTCACGGCCCGATTCGCCAATCCTTACTCGGTAAAAATGGAGGGCAAGAGGTTTGGGACGAAATCCAGTCAAGTCTTGCTCCGTTCCGGCAATCAATGGAAATCACCTTACCCTCCAAAGATTACGCTTATTCGGGAGGCGGTATATTCCCCGCAATAATCGGGACTTTGCTGTTAGTTCTGGGAGCCATGTTAATCGCTATCGTTCTTGGAGTCTTTTGCGCAATCTTTTTGGCCGAATACGGAAAACCAGGAAAGTTCCTGTCTTTGGTAAGGCTCGCAATCCTCAATTTGGCAGGAGTGCCCTCCATCATCTTCGGACTTTTCGGATTTGGCTTGTTCGTAATTTTTCTGGATTGGAACGTTTCCCTTCTAGCCGGCTGGTTCACTCTGGCGTTTATGGTTCTGCCTATCGTAATCACTGCCAGCGAGGAAGCTCTCCGTTCGATTCCGCAGGGATTCCGGGAAAGCTCTTTGGCTTTAGGCGCATCCAAATGGACAATGATCAGGACAAGCGTCATTCCCTACGCAATGCCCGGAATTCTAACGTCCTCGATTCTCGGGGTTGCCCGGGCAGCAGGAGAAACCGCACCCATCATGTTCACCGCGGCTTATGCAAAACGCTCCGAACTCCCATGGGAAGGCTTGGAACACTGGACGGATTTCTTCTTTCAGGGAGTAATGGCTCTCCCCTATCACATTTATGTCGTGAGTGCCAAGATCCCCCAAAACGAGTACACTGCGGACATGCAGTACGGCACTGCATTCGTATTTCTCGTTCTCGTATTGGGAATAGCAAGTCTCTCAATGATCCTTCGCAACCGTCTTCGAAAAAAATACCACTGGTAACCCTACTCCTTCAAAATGCAAACTGTACCCGAACAAAATGCGACCGAATCAGAAGAAGCTACTGAACCTGATGAAAGAAATGCTAACATAAGCATTCGAAACCTCGATTTTCTCTACGGTGAAAATAAAGTTCTACATAATGTGTCTCTCGACATATTCCCCAACGAGGTGATGGCCTTCATAGGCCCGTCCGGGTGCGGGAAGAGTACCCTTCTGCGCTGCCTAAACAGAATGAACGATTTGGTCGAGGGAGCAAGAATAGGCAAGGGCTCCATTGAGATTCACGGTACTGATCTGCAAGATCGATCGGTTGATGTCATCGAACTGCGGAAGAAAGTTGGAATGGTCTTTCAAAAATCAAACCCTTTCCCCAAATCAATATACCAAAACGTGGCCTATGGACTTCAGATCCAAGGAGTGAAATCCAAAAAGATCGTAGATGAAAAGGTCGAAGAATCCCTTCGTAAGGCCGCTCTTTGGGACGAGGTCAAAGACAGGTTGAACGAAAATGCATACGGATTGTCTGGCGGTCAGCAACAACGTCTTTGCATAGCACGAACGCTTGCCGTCGAACCTGAAATCATCCTAATGGACGAACCTTGCTCTGCCTTGGACCCTCTCGCTACCGGTCGTGTGGAAGAACTCATTTTGGGGCTCAAGGACGAATACACTATCGTTGTAGTGACCCATAATATGCAGCAGGCTGGAAGAGTATCGGATCGGACCGCATTTTTTTACCTTGGTAAGTTAATCGAATGCGATCTGACGAAAAAAATCTTCCTCAATCCAAGCAAAAAAGAAACCGAAGATTATATTTCGGGGAAATTCGGATAACTCTCAATTTTGAGAACATGAAGGTTTCGGGTGTGCTGCCAAATAATTTCATAAGACCAAACTCAACAATGATTGAAAACTAATTCTATTATATTATCCATGACGACCTACTTTGAACACAATTTGGAAACCGTTAAATCCAAGCTTATCCTCATGGGACAAATGGCCAATGAATCGCTCAAAACATCCATGCAGGCATTGATGGAAAGCGACTCGGCTTTAGCCAAATCAGTGAGGAAAAAGGATTTTGAAATCGACGAACTCGAAAACGAGCTTAGCAATGCAATCACCACCTATTTATCAACCCATGCACCCGTTGCAGCTGATCTTAGGTTTCTTGTGGCTACGATGAAAATCAGCCATGAAGTTGAACGCATAGGAGATGAGGCAAAAGCCATTGCCCGTCGATCCCGCAAGACAACAACTCATGACTTTCATGAAATACCTAAGATGGCTAAAATTGCTCAGGCTATGCTCAAGGATGCATTATCCGTGTTCGTAGAATTCGAGGAGGAAAAGGCCAAGGATATTTGGAAACTTGATTTGGAAGTCGATCAATTGCATCAAGAAAACAATAATTTTTGTCAAAGTGTAGTTGAAAAGGATCCGTCCCAAGCATCTTCCGTATTCGAAACATTGTTTATTTCAAAATCTCTCGAAAGAGTATGCGACCATGCAGTCAATATCTCCAAGGAAGCGGTTTTTATGGCCACCAGTCGCGATGTTCGTCATGCCCCGGAATACAAGAAATCAGTCTTACGCAAGGAGATGGAATAATGTCCACTGAGTCTTGAAGGAGGGTCGAACAAACCCCTTCTTCTTGCTTTTGTTAGATATGCCATAGGCAAAGCCAAACTCCCTGGTTGCAAAGAAACAAGTCCTTGAAAACCTTTACTTAATTCGAGCTGACCTAGAAATCACACTTGCCATTTAAAGGTCCTCACCGTGGTATCGTCGCTTGATTATGACATCACGGATACGGATATTCGTCGTGGACGACGAAAAGGACCTGACCGATCTTTTGCACTACCAATTGGGCAAAGAGGGCTTTGAGGTGAAATTCGCCAACAACCCTTTCGAGGCGTTGGGCAAGGCGAGGGATTTCAATCCGGACTTGATCATTTTGGACGTCATGATGCCCGACCTGGATGGATTTCAACTTTTACGGATGATTCGTTCGGACAACCTCCTGCAAAAAGTGCCCGTCATTATGCTTACCGCAAAATCAGGAGTGGAGCACAGGATCAAAGGGCTAGAACAAGGTGCGGACGATTACTTGGGCAAACCGTTTGACTCACAGGAACTTGTCTTACGGATAAGATCTATTTTGAAACGCCTGGCCGATCAAACAAACGATACCAGTTCACGAATCATGCTTGGTAAACTCATGCTCGACGAGGATGACCATAGCATTTCGATCGCTGGTGAGAAAATTGATTTCACCCTCACGGAATTCAAGCTGATTCATTATTTCCTCAAGCGCAAAGGCAGGGTACAAACGAGGGACAATCTCCTGCTCGGCGTGTGGAAATTCGATGCCGAGGTTGAGACCCGAACCGTGGACGTACACATACGCAGAGTGCGAAAGAAGATCTCAGACTCGGGACTCGAAATCGAGACGATCCGCGGGGTGGGTTATCGTCTGAGCGAGAAAATCGGGTAATACCATGTTTGTCGACGTCTGGCTGTTTGTTCTGCTTGGCTGCTTTTTGCTAACTGGGTTATTCGCTTTCTGGAGAATATTCCGGAAAAAAGAGCAATCGATTTGGGCGAAAGGAAGACCTGGCATCCGGCAAAGCAGGGACGAACAGGAACAAGCACGCAGAGATTTCGTGGCAAACGTATCACACGAATTACGCACCCCGGTATCCATTATCAAAGGCTTTTCGGAAACCTTGATAGAAGATTACCAGAGCTTGAGCGAAAAACAAAAAAAGAATTTCCTTCTCAAAATCCAGAGAAATTCAAAGCGTCTCAATTCCTTGGTCGAGGATTTGCTCTCCTTGGCCCGCCTGGAAGCGCTCGACGTCACTTTGGAAAAGCAAACCGTCGACCTCTCCGACTTGATCAATCAGATCGGCGAGGATTTCAAATCCAGGCTCCAGAAAGACACGCCTCGTCTTTGCATTGATTTGCCAACCGAACCGTTACTGATCATCGGAGATTCCGAAAAACTGATCAGCGTTTTCGAAAACCTGATGGAGAACGCAACGGTGCATGCCGAAAACCTGACTACCATCAACATCCAGGCCAGCGTCGACTCAACTGGGGAATTAGTGGTCTGCAAGATCCAAGACGATGGAGAGGGTATTCCCGAAGAGGAATTGGACAGGCTTTTCGAACGATTTTACCGCTTGGACAAGGGACGTTCAAGGGAACGGGGCGGCACTGGATTAGGTCTCAGTATTGTACGCGAAATCATCGAAGCACACGGAGGGGACATTGTAGTTCAGAGCAAGCTTGGAGAGGGTTCCGTCTTTTCCTTTCGGTTTCCGATCGCATCCTGAAACGGGATCCAGTCTTCGGGATCAAATCCAATCCTAATCCCCAAACCCTGATTGTAACGTAATTGTAACAATTACGTCCCAATAGCGTAATGAAAACTCATTAGGATAATCAATCATGATCATGTCCTTCCTTCATTACCGACCCATAAGATTCATCAACTGTGCCTTTTCCAGCCTTATCCTCTGCGGAGTGTGTTTCTCACAGGACGCAAATTCCTATGATAAGCTCTGGAGCAAAGTCGTCCTTTATGAAAACCAAGACAACGAAATCGTAAACAAGTTTGCCCTAACCGGTCGCCTTCAAGGGGACTACCACAGTTTTGAGAATGACGTGGATGGTTCATCCGACACCGATTCCCAATGGCGTCGTTTGCGTTTCGGATTCAAAGCCAACCTGTTTGGAGGAATCACCCTGCATTCCGAGGCCAACATGAACCTCAATCAACCCGAACCTCTTTACCGGAATCTTACCGATACCTACCTCTCCTGGTCCACTGATTCAGGAATTAAGGTAAAAGTCGGCAAGCAATCCGCACCCTTCACCCTCCACGGATCCACTTCATCCAAGAAGCTTTACACACTCGAACGGGGTAAAATCGCCAGAAACATCTGGTTTACCAACGAATATTTCACGGGTGCCTCAATCTCCGGAAGCCGTGAAAACTGGGACTACCTCGCGGGCATTTATTCGAGCGACGAAGGTCCGGAATTTGACGAGGCCTTCGATTACGGAACCTTTGGTCTCCTTTCGGTGGGCTACAATTTCGAGGAGACCGATCAGTTTGACGAGGCCTTGGTTCGGTTCGATCTCATGATGCAGGAAGAAGACCCTCTGAATCAAACGCCCGAGCACAAAAGCGCCTTTTCCATCGTTACAAAACTTCAAAAAGGAAAACTCAATTTCTGGGGCGACCTAAGTTTTTCCAGCGGATATGGGTCGCAAAGTGACGTTTGGGGCATCCAACTCATGCCTTTTTATGATTTCACCGATCAAGTACAGGGTGTTTTCAGTTACACCCATGTGGAAAGCGAAGATCCTCTCGATGTCGACGTTACCCGCTATGAGCGTGATCTCGCTGGTCGGGGTGAGGAGATGCAGGAATACTTTTTCGGAATCAATTATTTCTTCTATGGGCACAAACTGAAATGGCAGAATGCCATCCAGTATACGGAAATGGATAACTTGGGCACCGACGTATACGAAGGCTGGGGGTACACCTCCGGGCTTCGGATCAGTTGGTAAGAAACAAACTTTTGAACGGTATAACAAAACTACGGAATTAATCATGGGAAACGTAACTACTTGGGACTTCATCGTCAGACTACTCTATATCCTTGGGGGTCTGGGAATCTTCTTGTTCGGGATGCGTGTGATGAGCGAGGGCATCCAAAAAGTTGCCGGAGAGGGAATGCGACGGATCATGGCCACCATGACTCAAAACCGGTTTTATGGGTTGGGAACAGGCTTGTTGGTTACTTGCTTGGTCCAGTCCTCGTCTGCAACCACGGTTATGGTCGTCAGTTTCGTGAACGCCCAACTCCTTACCCTCATTGAGTCGATCGGGGTAATCATGGGGGCAAACCTTGGAACTACGCTGACCGGGTGGATCATCGCAACCATAGGCAAATTCAGCCTTTCCAAGATCGCCTTGCCGATAATCGGAATTGGTTTGCCCTTGGTTTTTTCGAGCAAGCCGAAGTTTAAGCACTCGGGAGAGTTCCTCGTCGGATTCGGTTTGCTTTTCTTTGGCTTAAGCGAACTCAAAAACGCCGTACCCGACGTCAAGAGTTTACTCAAGAGCCCTGACCCGGGTGATCAAGAGTTAGTCCTCAGCATTCAAGGTTTCATCGAACAACTTAATAGTTATGGATTTGGTTCGGTACTGATTTTCTTGGTGATCGGAGTGTTCCTTACCATCTTAGTCCAGTCATCCTCGGCCGCCATGGGGATCACCATCATTGTAGCGATCAACGGATGGATTGATTTTGAAATCGCGGCGGCCATCGTGATGGGAGAAAATATCGGGACCACCGTAACGGCTTGGCTCGCTTCCATTGGAGCCAACATTAACGCCAAAAGAGCCGCCAGAGCCCATTTCATTTTCAATATAGCGGGGGTCTGTTGGATGTTACTTCTTTTTTATCCCTTTATTGGAATGGTAGACTGGATATGGCCTGGATCCATTTACCTGGAAGACGTCACTCAGGTAGAAGCGACTGCCTATCTTGTCGACAACGATTTCCAGGGCGAACCCACCGAAAATGACATAGCAAAAGCCAAGAAAGCGATCGTTGATAAAAACATTCCATTGCATTTGTCCCTATTCCACACCCTCTTTAACCTGACTAACATTGTACTCCTGATCGGTTTCACCCCCCACTTGGGCAGGTTGGTGGAACGAATAGTAAAACCAAAGACCACAGACGGAAACGCGCCCAAACCGGGGAGTCTGGCAGCTTTACACTACGAGGGATCTGGGGTACTACCCAAAACAGGAGAGCTCAACTTGGCTCTTGTGGAAGCGGAAATCAATAGGTTGGCGGCTATCTCACGTTACATGTTCGAAGGCTTTGTCGAGGTGTTCGAAAGCCCGGAAGAAGACAAAGGCCATTTGATCAAAGAGCTTATAGAGCTCGAGGAAAAATGCGATGAACTTGCCTTTGACATTACTCAGACCCTCATTCATTGCACGACCGAGAGCCTAGCGGGTGAGAGGGCTCTCCGGGTTACCTCGCTTCTGAGGGTCACCGGGGAATTGGAAGACATTGGCGACTGCTGTCACCGCCTCGTTCAATTGGCCCACCGCAAGTATCGGAAAAACAGAACTTTACCCGAGGAAACCAAACGGGAGATCAAAGTATTCTCGGAACAGATTCTTGATTTCATGGAATTATACCAAACTCATCTCAAAGATGGAAGTATCCCGGACATACAAAAAGCGGAAGCCATCGAAGACCGAATTGACGCCTCCAGGAAATCATTGCGCAAAGCAGCAGTCAAAAGAATGCAGGATAAGGAAAACCTAAAGGCAGAGATGATCTACGTAGACATCCTCAATGAAATGGAGAGTATCGGAAATGATGCTCTCAATGTGGTTCAAGCGCTCAATCACGTCGTTTGAGGGTCCTTTTCCCAAAGGACGGTTGAGGTACTGGCAATACGAAGGAATTCCCGATCAGATGAAAGACCCGAATCAATCCAGCCAAGAGTAAAGCCTGCCAAGCGAGGCTCCCCTCAAATCAGGAACCACTACGTCCGCTTCAGAAAGCTTCTCTGGCCCGTGCATTGCGGAAACTCCAACCACGCGTAAACCTGCCCTCTTGGCGGAACGAACACCATTCGGGGAATCCTCCAAGGCAAGGCAACCACTTGGCTTGGCCCCCAAGTTCTCAACTGCTTTAACATAGGTTGCAGGATCGGGCTTGGGCATTGCCACGTCTTCCGTAGTAACGATCGTTTGAAAAACTCCCTCCAAACGACCGCCTGCCATAACCTGTAGGGCGGCATCGACGTCGGAACGGCGTGAGCTCGTTGCCAGTCCAATTGGTAATTCGCGGGAAACGGAAAGCACAAAGTCAACTGCACCAGGCATGGGCGTTGCACTTTCCGAAACGAATTGGGCGTAAGCCTCGGATTTTCTCTTCGACCATTCCTGAAACAAATTTTCGTCGTAAGGAATGCCCAACTCCTTTGCCATTTCTCCCATAGCGTAGCGTTCGTCACTTCCCGCAAACCTCGAAAGAAAATCATCGTAAGTCAGAGTCATCTCTTCTCCGATCGCCTCGCAAATGGCTCGGTAATGGTTGGGTTCGCTATCAATGATAACGCCATCCATATCGAAGACTACGGCATGCAGCTCCTTTAATGAGCCCATCTAGAGCGGTCAGGCAAAAACTCCGTGGACGGGCTTGGCCTTGGCCCCACCGACGACAAACGGACGACCCGTTCCAGTATGAAAAACTTTCTCAAGTGGAAGCCCCGCCGCCCATCCGATGGTGGCATGCAAATCGTGAACCGTGACGGGGTTATCGGGATAGGCGCCTTCCTTGTCACTCGAACCGTAAACAAATCCGCGTTTTACCCCGCCTCCTGCAAGTACCGATGAAAAGCAGATCGGGTAATGACCTCGACCATTTCCATTGAATTGAGGCTTACGGCCGAACTCGGTGGCCAAAACCACCAAGGTGCTATCCAGCATCCCGCGATCATCCAAATCGGAAATCAAAGCCGCATAGGCTTGGTCGAAGGAGGGGCTCAGGTCCTCCATTTCTCCCTCCAGGTTGTTATGCATGTCCCACCCATCGGTCGCCACCTCGACGTAACGCACACCCGTTTCCACCAAGCGACGGGCAAGCAGGCAACCTTGCCCAAATTTACTCAGGCCGTATTTCTCGCGCGTCGCATTGGATTCTTTTCTCAGGTCAAAGGAGTCCAAGTCTTTGCTTCGCAGAAGGCGGAGGGTGTTGTCATAAAACTCGCGGTAGGACTTGACGTTCTGATCCGGATAACGGTTGGAAAAGAAAGAACTAAGCTTTTCCGACAAGGCCAGCCTTTCTTCGAGAGCTTCGCTACCTCCTCGGGTCCTTATGTTTTTGAGGCCTTTGTCCGGGTTGAGAATGGGAATCGGGCTGAAGGCAGTTGGAAAAAAACCGTTCCCGTGTTTGGGAGAGGAGTTGATGCAAGCCGATGAGGGAAGGGTATCATGACTTGCTCCGAGATAGTGCTGAGCCCACGCCCCGAGGTTGGGATGCTTGATCGTATTGCGTTGGGTGAAGGCGGTTCGCATGAAGTACTGGGCCGGGCCGTGAACTCCGACTTTTGCGGTCATGCTGCGAATTACGGAAATCTTGTCCGCCACCTTGGCGGTTTCGGGTAAGTACTGGGTCACTTGATAATCCGATTTGGTGCGGATTGCCTTCCCTGGCCCTTGACTCGACCCGGTCTTGGGATCAAAGGTGTCGATGTGGCCTTTTGGAGGTATCGGACTGGCTTGACGTGGTTGAAGAAGAGAGTGGAAAAAAGTACGTCCTCAAACCCTACATGGAGGCGAAGTGGGCGGAGGAAATCGTCAAGCGAACCAAGCTTTACTTGGACTGGGGCATCAACGTCAAAACGCTCGGGGTACAAAACGAGACCAACTATTCCGAAATTGGAACCCAAACCTGCATTTGGGACCCCTTGCGGCTCAAGTCCTTTTTGGAGAATCACCTCAAACCCCGACTGGACCAAGCTGGTCTGAAGGTTGAAATTACGGCGCCCGACCTGGCCTACGTCGGGTACAAGGGGTCGGAAGTCGAACGCTTCCTTCCGACTATCGCAAGCAACTCGGTCGACCTCGTCGCCTATCACATGTACGACAGTTACAAGGAGGACATGGACGGCAGCCTGAGCGTGCTGCAGGAGAACAGCCGTCAAATCGGAAAAATCCGGAGAGAAAATTTCCCCGGAAAGAGATTTTGGATGACCGAGACAACCGGAGCCCAATGGAACAGCGACGTCTGGCACACCTACGGATGGAAACCGAACTTAACCGAATACGACAAGGCCCTTCTAGCAGCCCAATATATGCACATGACTTTCGCCGACGCCGGAGCCAATGCCTTCATGTGGTGGGGATTGGTCTACTCACTGGCCCCGGAGAAGGAGACCAACCCCAAGGTGCGCCAAAAGCATCGGGATGAGGGACTTGTCCTGGTCGCCGAAAAGACGGGGGCCAACGGCAGGCAGAAGTTACTTGAGCGAACCAAGAAGTTCTTTTTCTTCAAACAATTTTCCAACTTCATACTCCCCGGATACCGCAGAGTCGCCGTCTCTTCCAATGAGACGCTTTGGAATACCGCCTACCGCAGTCCGGATGGGAATACTTTGGTAGTGGTCGCAATCAATACCTCAGGCAAACAGCAGGTTCTCGAGCCCAAGGTACCCGGTCAACCGGTTGCCCTCTCCGCCTATCAGACCGACCGTTCCAAGAACTGCGAACGGGTCGGCCCCGAGTCTCCCATTCCTCCCAAGTCCGTGCGTACTTTCATTATAAAATACTAGTTTCCGCCCAAGGCCGAATTACAGGCAACCCTTTTGACCTTCGAGGTAATCGGAGGGAAGAAAGTACTTTCTGAAAATATTTTTTGACTAAACCACTATTTATGTATTTAGTGTATTTGCATACATAAACACCCTTTATCTCATTATGAAAAAATTCACCTTCCTTCTTTCTTTCTTCGGGATCACCTGCTTGACCCTTTGGAACTTCAACATGCAACCCTCGGAAACCCAAGTTGCCAAAAGTCAACCGACTGAAGAATCAAACTCGGACGAGAGCCAAGCAAAGACCGCCAAAGCACCATCCAGCTCCAATACTACCGAAGGACCCGAGGCCTTCATTGAAGAAGAAACGGACGAATCCGTGGATAACTTATTAAGGACCCAAAACACCACTTCTCCGTTGGAGACGATAAATCGTCCTCTCGTTGCAGAAAGCAACTTTATGCAAACCATCGAGGAGATCACACTCGAAGTGATGGAATCCAAGAAGCAAAACCTGGTAAAGAACGAACTGGGTGGTAATCAACTTAACAGATTTACGCTCCGCAAAACCTCCTTTAAGTATCCGTATTTGATTGTGGAGGAATCTTTGACGGTCGATTCCGAAGGCAAGGAAACCGTTCACCAAGTCGAGGCACTCGTGGCCGATCATTTGATCGTAAACCTGCAACCTGATGTTGACTTGGAGATGGCCAACGAAGAACTCAAGGACCTGAACTGTTCGTTGGGGGACAAAATCACCGAGGGTCTTTATCTGGTCAATATCAAGGGCAAAGCCTCCATCGACAATCATTTCGAAAAACGGGAATTGCTCAACGAAATCGATCACCTCGTCGAAATCGTCGAACCCGACTATTTCGTAACCATCGTAAAGATGCCCGACGATTCCTACCAGAACAAGCTTTGGGCCTTGCACAACACAGGTCAAACAGGCGGAACAAACGACAAGGATATCGACGGCCCCGAGGCATGGGACAAGACAACCGGAAGCAAAAATGTTTTGGGAGCAATCATTGACACGGGCGTAGACCGAAACCACGAAGATTTGAAGGCGAACATGTGGACCAACCCCGGTGAAATCGCAGGCAACGGCAAAGACGACGATGGGAACGGTTTCATCGACGACGTGCATGGATGGGATTTCGTGAACAACGACAACAACCCACACGACGACCACTCACACGGCACTCACTGCGCCGGCTCGATAGGCGGCGTGGGAAACAATGGAAAAGGCGTGGTCGGGGTGGCTTGGAACGTATCCATGGTAGGAATTAAATTCCTTTCGGGTTCGGGTGGTGGAGCCACCTCGGACGCCATTAAATCCGTAGCCTACGCCACCAAGATCGGAGTGGATTTCACTTCCAATTCCTGGGGCGGTGGCGGTTCGTCCGCCTCTCTTAAGCGAGCCATTGAAGAAGCCGGAAAAAAGGGAATCGGTTTCATTGCCGCCGCTGGCAACCATGCGGGCAACAACGACTCCCGCCCCAGTTACCCCGCGTCCTATGAATTGAACAATGTAATTGCAGTTGGCTCTCATGACCACAGAGGCAACAGAGCCAGCTCCTCCTGTTACGGAAAAAAGAGCGTTGATCTATTTGCACCTGGTGTAAGCATTTACAGCACGGTCCCCGGAAACCGATATGCCAGTTATAGTGGCACTTCCATGGCCACTCCCCATGTAGCCGGAGCCTATGCCTTGATTCAATCGCTCAACCCGGACTGGACCTGCATGCAGATCAAAGAAGCTCTCATGAATTCCACGGACGCGGAGGCAGGGCTCAAGGAAAGATGCGTAACAGGTGGACGGCTCAATGTCTTCAAGGCTCTTCAATCCGAACCGGCCAAGGAAAGGCTCATTGCCGCCAAACCCGCCACCCTTGACTTTGGACCGGTAGCAAAGAACTCATCCAAAAACATGCAGATAGCCATCTCGAATCCAGGTTCGGAGGAAACAAGCGTTGAGAATGTCATCCTACCGGAAACTTCCGGTTTCGAGCTTTCTTTGAAAAGTCCTTTCAAGATTCCCGGAGGGAAGCAAGTAGTGGGAACCGTTACCTTCACAAGCACCAAGGAAGGGGTCGCCAAAACCGAGATTGTCCTTGAAAGCGACGCACAAAACACCCCAAGGCTCGTCGTCCCCTTGACCGCTGACGTTACCGCTACCCCGGATCTTGTAGCAGAACCCGAAAGCATGCATTTCGACCTGAATGAAAACGAGACGAAAACCCAAGCCCTCACACTTTCCAACAAGGGAGACGGGGATTTGAATTACGAAGTACAATTCCCCAATGGCCAGGAATGGCTTCGTTCCCCCTTCCAACCAACCTCACAAAAGTTGGAAACTGCCTTCATGGGTGGAAATGGTCAAAAGGGGAATTACCTACAGGTAAACGTAGCTGCACCAAATGGCATAAGCATAAGCTCCTTGACGGGATATTTCGCAAACTCGGGCGACGTCAAAGTATGGATCCGCCCCGGTATGATCACCGAAGCCATAAAAACTTCCGAAGGATGGAAAGAAGTTGCAACCGCTAAAATTACGACCAAAGGCACGGAACAAAGAACTTTCTCTACCGACTTCCAACTCTCCGAAGGTAGTCACACTCTTCTCTTCGTAAATAGCGGATCATTAAAATATACGAATGAAAGTTTCGGATCCATTGCCGCAAAAGACGAAAACCTCTCTATTTTGGTTGGTTACGGAACAGCCCGCACCTCTCCCGCAGGGAGCCAAAGTTTACACTATGGAAGAAAATGGAACGGAGCTATTCACTACTCGGTCGGCAGCAGAGCGCACAAAGGCACTCTGCTGAGTGGAAAATCGGTCGAGATCAAGACAGTTGCCAATGCCAAGGAAATGCCAACCGAGTATGAGGAAGCTCAGATTCTCATCAGTTCGAACGATCCAGACGAGCCGCAAAAGAAAATCAAAGTCACGGCTCAGAGGTTGAATGAAAAGGCAGGGTTGGTCTTCCGCCCGTCTTCCCTCTCCTTCGAAAACACCTACGTCGGGCAAACCGCCGAGAAACCTTTGACCCTGAGTAACGCCGGCACCAAGGCGTTGACCGTCACCCAGTTTGTCTTCAGGAATTCGGCCTTTTCCCATCATCTCTCCCTCCCCTTTACTCTGAAGGCGGGAGAAAAGAAGGATGCAACGATCTACTTCACGCCAAAGACGGCAGGCAAGCTGCCAAGTTCGGCTTTGGTTTTGACCAATGAAGACGGGGGCAAAACAAGAACATTCCAAGTCTCCGGAGAAGGATCCCTTCCGCCGGTCATGGTTGTCACCCCCACTTCCCTCTCCGCCAGCTTGAAGAGCAAACAGGAAAGAACCGTCAACTTGCGCATCTCCAATTCCGGTGAAAGCCCCCTGACCTGGACCCTCAAGGGAGCGACAACGGGTGGAGGCAAATCACTCTCCGTTCCCTTCTTCGCTCAATCCCATTTCACGCCCATGGAAAAGGGATCCCCCGACAACCGCGAGGGAATGCCCGTATCGACCTTAGGTGGCGGCCCCGATTTGCACGGGTACAACTGGACTGATTCACATGATGCGGCCGGCCCCGCTCACCAATGGAAGGATATTTCCAAAACAGGCAAGCTCTTGAGCGAAGCCTCCAAGTCGGACGATGCCTTCGACAAGGTCGCTCTCCCCTTTGCCATGGAATTATACGGAAAGACTTTCAAAGAGGTGTTCGTAAGTTCCAATGGTTACCTGACTTTGGGCAAGGGATCTTCCGAACACGGACATTTCCCCCTTCCGACAACCATGATGGCGGGCAACCTGATCGCTCCCTTCGCCATGGATCTGGATCCCTCCCGCGGAGGTGACGTTTATGTTCAAGAAACCCCCAACGAACTTCTCGTCCAATGGAACCAGGTCAAGGACTTTGCCGGAATCGGCGAATACACCTTCCAAGCCTCGCTCAACCGCAACGGGGTCATTTACTTTCACTATGAGAAAATGGACGGGAAGATCGAGCGGGCCACCACGGGCATTCAAAACGAATCCGCCGACAAAGCCCTGCTCGTGGCCTACAACAACAATCAAGTCAAAGCAGACTCCACCATCCGGATTTCAACTTCTCCGAAGTGGCTTCACGTTGCAAACACCTCGGGTGCGATCGATGGAGGCAAACACCTCGACATTCCCGTGACTTTCAAGTCGGGATCGATTCTCGCTGGAACCTACAAGGCGATTCTCGGAATCAACGGTAACGACCCCCAAAGGCCTGCTGCCGAAGTCCCCGTTAGCCTGATCATCCAAGCCACGAAGACTTTGTCGGTCAACCCAATCTCCGTTGATTTCGGACAAGTCTCCGTTGGAGCTTCGGGTGAAAAGACCGTTCGGATGACGAATACAGGCAACGCCGCCATATCGATCGGCCAAATCAACACCGGCAACGGAGTCTTTACGGCTTCCGCAAG
>JAURNO010000436.1 GCA_030830145.1 Verrucomicrobiota bacterium | reverse complement strand
TGGGGATATCTTTATGCCACGGATGGTACGGGTGGCAGACCCTATCAGGTACGCCCCGAAGGAAAAGGATGGAAAATGCATTCCCTCCTTAACAAGGAAGTTCGCCCGGTACCCGCCTGCGAGATACTCTCCAGCGACAATTTCCCGGACGACATGCAGGGAGATTTTCTCATCTGCAACTCGATCGGTTTTCTAGGGATCAAACAATACAAGCTCCACCGTGACGGCGGGTATGAAAAAACCAAGACAGTGGGCCGCGGCAAGGATGCCAAGAAAGTCGTCGAGAAAACAAAACTGGGCGAAGTATGGGGCACACCGAACGGACAAAAGCTCAAGGTAACCAAGACTTTGGCAAATGGGAGCAAACAGGATGAGGAGTCCGAAGGTTTCTTTTTGAGCGGAGACAAAAACTTCAGACCGACTGACGCCATCTTTGGGGAAGACGGCGCTCTCTACGTCGCCGACTGGCAAAACGTAATCATCGGACACATGCAGCACAATGTCCGGGATCCGAACCGGGATCACAAGCACGGACGGATCTTCCGCGTTCGCTACACCCAGAAACCCCTCCAAAAGAAAGTAGCGATCGAAGGGCAACCGATCGAGAAATTGCTCGAGAACCTGAAGCATTCAGTGGACGGGGTCCGCCACCGGACCCGGGTCGAATTAAGCGAGCGCGACACCAATGAAGTGATCGCCGCCACCCAAAAATGGATCAAGCAGTTCGATCCCCAAAAGAAAGAAGACGCCCATCACTTGCTGGAAGCACTTTGGGTCCACCAACAGCACAACCGGAGGAACGGACGATTGCTTAACGATTTGCTCAAGTCTCCCGAACCGCACGCCCGCATGGCCGCCCTGACCGTTCAGCATCACTGGTACAATGCCGATCCGACCAAGGGCTCTCAAGTCATCGAGGAAGAAGTCGAAGTGGTCACGAAAAAGTCCGGTATTCTCTCCGATACTCCGCAATTGACCACGGTGCGCATTGGTACGGTCGTGGAAAAGATGAAGTACGACCTGAGCGAATTCACCGTCAAACCGGGTAAGCAAATCAAACTGCTTTTCGCCAACCCCGACTTCATGCCCCACAACTTAGTCTTTACCAAACCGAACAAAGCCGACTCCATCGCCCAACAAGCCCTCTCCCTCGGGGCCAAGGGGTTTGCCATGGCCTTCGTTCCGGAAAGCCCCGACGTGCTCTGGGCAACCAAGCTCGTGGATCATGGCAAGGAGGAGGAATTAACCTTCACTGCACCGGAGGCAAAGGGAGACTATCCATACGTCTGCACCTTCCCTGGTCATCACATCCTGATGCGCGGAGTGATGAAAGTCCGCTAGGTTTTCAAACAGTCCAAGCACGACTCTTCCCTTTCGCCCGATTGAACCCGGGCCCTAAAACCAACTACCTTTCTACCAATTATGATTACCCGTACCCTACTCTCTCTGATTCTCCTGAGCGGTTTTCTTCACGCCGACGACCACAAGCACCCCAACGTCATTTTCGTCCTCGCCGACGACCTCGGGATCGGGGATGTCTCCCCGACCAACCCGGACTGCAAGATCAAGACCCCTCACTTGCAAAAGATGGCCGACGAAGGAATCACATTCCTCGACGCCCATTCCTCCAGCGCTGTGTGCACGCCCACGAGATACGGCGTACTGACGGGACGCTACAACTGGCGGTCCCGTTTGGCCCGTGGCGTACTGAGCGGAACCAGTGATCACTTGATTCCCGCCGACCGAGCCACCGTGGGTCATTTGCTCCAAAAAGCGGGGTATCATACGCAAATGATCGGAAAGTGGCACCTTGGTTGGGATTGGGCGAAGGCGGACAAGAGCGAAAAGAAATGGAAAGACATCGATTTCTCCAAGCCAGTCAAGAATGGCCCGAATATCAATGGGTTTACCAATTACTACGGGCATTGCGGATCGCTCGACATGCCACCTTACGTCTGGGTTGACACGGGAAAGATAACTGCGCAACCGGACCGCGAAGAGGGAGTCGACAGGAAAGTGGATCCTTACGGTTGGTACCGGAAAGGTCCCATCGGTTCGGATTTTCAGATCGACGAGGTCTTGCCCCATCTCTTCGACAAGAGCATGGCCTATGTCAAGGAACGGGCGAAAAAGAAAAAGCCCTTCTTTCTCTACCTTCCGCTACCTGCTCCACACACTCCGATCGTTCCCGTGCCTCCCTACAAGGATGCCAGCAAGATGAACCCTTATGCGGATTTTGTCATGCAAATCGATGGTCATATGGGCGAACTGATCAAAACTCTCGAGGACGCGGGTATCGATGACAACACCTTGGTATTCTTCACCAGTGACAACGGTTGTTCTCCCGAGGGGAATTTTGCCAAACTCAAGGAATTCGGGCACGACCCAAGCGCCGGTTTCCGCGGACACAAGGCAGATGTCTACGAGGGAGGCCACAGAGTTCCTTTCATAGCCCGCTGGCCAAAGGGAATCAAACCCGGTCAGAAGACCAGTGCCCTCGCCTGCCTGACCGACCTGTACGAAACCATGAGGGACATTACTGGGCAGCCGAAGAAGGATAACGGGGGGGAAGACTCCTTTAGCTTAGTCCCCGCATTCAAGGGAAAACAGAGCACCACCAGGAAAACCCTCATCAGTCACTCCATTAGTGGCTCCTTCTCCATGCGCCAAGGCGACTGGAAATTGTGCTTGTCCAGTGGAAGCGGTGGATGGAGTGCCCCGCGCGAGGGTGAGGCGAAGAAAATGAAACTCCCCCCCATGCAACTTTTCAACCTCAAAGACGACCGGGGAGAACGCAAGAACCTGCTTGCCGAAAAGCGGTCGAAAGCAAACGAGCTTATCCATCTTTTGCACGGGGAAGTCGAGCGGGGACGCAGTTCACCCGGCAAACCGGTTTCCAACGACCGCAAGGTCACCTTCCTTCCCGCAGGCGTGGAAATGCCCAAAGGCAAGTAATTGCCCTACCCCAACTCCAATGATCATGAAAAACCCTTGGCTCGTAACGCTCATCGCACTTTTAGCTCCCGCGTTCAATATGGTATCCGCAAAGGATTCCTGGAAAATCGACACCGCTGCCGAATGGAAAAGCTCCATTGATTCGAGCGAAGACCTCACCCTGAAGAAGGGGGTTGCTTCCCCAACTGCTAAAACAGGTTCCCTGCGTACCAAGGTAAAGAGCTTCAAGGAAAAACGCTCGGCCAAATCTCTCACCATCGGACAATCGGCCCTTTGGCAAAACTGGGAAGCCAAGCCACGGGTCGGTCCGAAGAACCTCCGCGACGCCCCCGTTTTCCTTACCATGGGCCCCGGAGATTATTGGATGTTCGGCAAGTATGGTGGTCTGCCGAAGAATAAGAAAGGAAAAGAACCCTTCGAAGCAAAGGACGCCAAGTTGGCTGGGTTCGAAGTCCCCTTGAAAACGACCCCTATCCCCAACCAGTTCAATGCGCCGGGTGGCTTAGTCAAGGGGCAAGGAGGATACCATGCCTGGCAGAGCAAAGACATGGTCCACTGGGTGCATCACGGATGTGTCACCCCTGGGTTCGCCAAATGGGTGACCACGGCCGAGCAAGTAGACGGCAAAACCTACATCTACTACGATTTCCCCAATGATCAAGACCCCCACTTGTTCGTAGACGATGACCTGACCGACGGCAAACCAGGCAAGAACATGGGCATCGCCCTCAACGATCCTTCTGATGGCTCGGACTGCGCCGTGATCCGGGACTTGAACGGTAAATTTCACATCATCTTTGAGGACTGGAGTCCGATCAATGCCCGCAAACATTCCTGGGACTCTCCGCTTGCCGGCCATGCCGTCAGTTCCAATGGTATCGACGGCTATTCGATCGTGGCTCCTGCAGTCGACGAACGCACCAAGCCCACCGGCAAGATGGCCGAATACCTTCACCCCCACTGGGCCAAGGAGGATCCGAAGAGGTTCAAAAACAACATTGCAAAATATGAGATCCACGAACCTGAACAGGACGCTTACGGTGACTGGGCGGCGATTTCCATTGGCGGGCAGTACTACCTCTTTTGCGACTTTCATCCCGCCACAAAAGGGATCCGAATCGCCTGGTTTACATCCTCGAGCATCGATAAGCCCTTTGCCTTTTGCGGAGAAATTGGCAAGGGACACCCCGACCCCGATATCGGCTTTGCCGAGGGACGCTTCTACTTGGTCACTCAAACCGCCAACGATTACGTCAGCCCCGGGCCATGGGTCGAGAAGGTGGAGGCTCGGGTGGGAGTCGACACGAACAAAGACGGCAAAGTCAACCAGTGGACCAAGTGGCAGGAAACCAAGGAAAGCTATGATTACGTCAAAGGCTTCTCCAAGCAGGTCAAGAAGACCCCCGCCCAACTCGATCTTTCGGATTTGCCCGCAGGCTTCGGCTTTCAGATTGAGCTTAGGCTGACGGACGAAACTGAAAATGCATCCAAGCCCCTGATCGAATCCATCGAGCTAAAGCTGGAATAGTGTTGGCACCCTTTCGGACACCATGAAGAACCTGCTGCCTGTTCTGGCTCTTCTAATGAGCTCGACAGTCGTCGTCGGCAAACCCAACGTCATTCTGATTAATGCGGACGACTTGGGCTACGGCGATCTCAGTTGCTATGGGGCAACCAAGGTGAAGACCCCCAACATCGACCGTTTGGCCAAGGAAGGAATGCGTTTCATCGATGCCCATTCCCCATCCGCCGTTTGCTCTCCCTCCCGCTACGGTTTGATGACGGGGCAATATCCGATCCGCAAGAATTTCTGGGGACCCACTCCTTTTACTCAAGAACTTACCATCGATCTCAAGCAACCCACCTTGGCCAGCGTACTCAAATCAGCCGGCTATGCCACATCGGTCATCGGCAAATGGCATTTGGGCTTTGGAAAGGGAAAGACAGACTGGAACAAACCTCTCAAGCCCGGACCGTTGGAAGTCGGGTTCGAGTACTATTTCGGTATGCCCACGGTAAACAGCGGTCCTCCCTACGTTTACGTGGAAAACCATCGCGTTGTGGATTACGACCCCAAGGACCCATTCGTCCGGGGCAAGCAGTCCGTCACGCAAAAGTGGCCAGAGAAAGGGGGCTATGGCGCAATCGGTGGGGCCAAGAAGGCTCACCTGCGCTACCGGGACGAGTACGTCGGCACGACTTTTGCCGAGAAAGCGGTCAAGTGGATCACCTCCCACCATAAAAACGAAAAGAAGAAGCCCTTCTTCCTTTATCTCGCAACCACAAACATTCATCATCCCTTCACCCCTCACCCCAAGTTCAAGGGCACCAGCGAGTGCGGTCTCTATGGCGATTTCATCCATGAACTCGACTGGATCGTAGGCAAAGTACTCAAGGCCTTGGACGAGCACAAGATCTCCAACAATACCTTGGTTGTCTTTACGAGCGACAATGGAGGCATGCTCAACGTTACCGGGCAAAAAGCATGGGAAGCGGGGCACCGTTTAAACGGCAACCTCCTCGGGTTTAAGTTCGGGGCTTGGGAAGGCGGACACCGGGTGCCTTTCATCGC
>JAURNO010000435.1 GCA_030830145.1 Verrucomicrobiota bacterium | reverse complement strand
TATATTGAACGAGTAAAGAGCAGGAATTAATGACTACCCCCTCCCCCATTGTTCTTTTTTCAAGCTTATCGGCCAAGATTTCACTTTACGAAAAAGTTCTGCAATCCGCCCGTAAGTTCGACGAACGGGCTCGGGTGATTGGGGTGGACTGCGACCCTGATTGCCCTGCAGCCTCAAGGGTGGAAGAATTTGCCTCTATCCCTCCTCTTGAAGAAATGGATACGGATACCCTGACAACTTACTGCCATGAATTGAAGGCTACTCATGTGATTCCAACCAGAGACGCGGAACTTGCCTATTGGTCGACTAAACGCGACCATTTGAAACAAAATGGGATTCACGTCATGGTTTCCGCCCAAAGCGCAGTTAAAACCTGCCAAGACAAACTCCTTTTTTCAAGTTCGCTCAAGTCATTAGCCGTTCCGCCCATACCCACTTCGGAGCACCCTTCGACCTTACCTTGCAATCAGTTTGCCGTAAAAGAGAGATTGGGTTGCGCATCCAAGTCGATTGGTTTGAACCTTGATCGCGAGAAAGCAATGAAGCATGCGCGGAGCTTGGAACGACCTATTTTTCAACCGATGATACAGGGATCCGAATTCAGTGCGGAGTCTTGGATCAATTCAACTGGGAAATGCCAAAGCATCTTATTGCGGTGGCGCTCGAAGGTAGTGAGCGGAGAGGCCCATGAGTCGGAGATCTTCGAGAATCAGGAGTGGGAAGGCAGCATGCAAAACGCCTTCGAAGCCATCCCCGGTTTGTCGGGGCATGTGCTGGGGCAAGTAATCGTCGACTCCGAAAAATGTCTGCATCTAGTTGAGATCAACCCTCGCTTGGGGGGTGCAAGCCCACTGTCTTTAACTGCGGGCTTGAGTTCAATCGAGTGGTTTCTATTGCAGACCTCCGGAAGAGAAAATGAAATACCCGTGCAGCCTCCACTTAACAAAAAACTCAAATTAAGAAAGGTCGACGGCGAGGCTGTCATTTCATAATCTACTTTTCCTTCTCGACAGATGTGAGAACGATCTTAGTTTCCATTTTCTAATGCCGGCCACAACCATTGCCATTGCGAACCAAAAAGGAGGAGTGGGAAAAACCACCACGACCGTAAACTTGGCTGATGCCCTAGCATCCTTCGGCCTGCCTACCCTGATCGTCGACATGGACCCTCAAGCCAACGCCACAAGTTGCCTTGGATTGGAAAAAAAAGCCGGTGCGGGCATTTACGAACCGTTGCTCTCAGGTGGTGACCTGGCAGATCGTGTAATTTCAACCCGCAGAAAGAACTTGTGGATCGTTCCTTCGGAATTGGACTTGGCTGCCGCCGAACTTGAACTAAGTGGACAACCGAACTACCTGATCAAGTTGCGCTCATCCTTAAACGGACTGACACAAAATTACGGTTTGGCAGCCATTCTCATAGATTGCCCCCCCACTCTCGGCCTTCTTTCGATGAACTCTCTATGTGCCGCGGACTACCTCATCGTGACCCTTCAATCCGAGTACCTCGCCCTTGAAGGGCTAGGCCAAATCGCCGGCGTAGTGGCTCAACTCAGGGAATCCGGTGCCAATCCGGGACTAAAACTCGGCGGAATCGTCATGACGATGTACGACAACAGAACCCGTCTTTCCTATGAGGTTTGGCAGGAGGTCAATCAACATTATCCCAACGAAATCTTTCGCACCGCAATTCCCCGAACCGTCCGCCTAAGCGAAGCGCCGAGTTTTGGTCAGACTATTTTCGAGTACGATCCGAACGGACAAGGTTCAAAGGCCTATTCGGCCTTTGCCAAAGAAGTGCAGTCACGATTTTTCGAGCAGGATAGAGTGGAATGAGTTTTTTTCGGAAGCTCTTGCCATTCTTTGAAAAGAAGAAGTCGCGAAGCCATGCCACTAACCAAGACCAAAAACTCCTGAATTTCCAACAAAGAATTGGATATTCTTTCAAGCACCCAATACTCCTTACCGAAGCTCTCACCCACCCTTCTTTCCACGAACACAAAAGGCAAAAGCCGAACAACCAGAGACTCGAATTCCTCGGCGACTCGATTCTCGGCGCTATTCTTGCCGAGGAATTGTTTCATCTTTTTCCCAAAGGTGACGAAGGAACTCTGAGCAGAAACAGAGCCGTTCTAGCCCGTGGAAGTTTCTTGGCCGAATTGGCGAGAAGCATTGAGTTGGGAAATGTTCTTCGGATGAGTTCATCCGAAAGAAAAAACCGAGGAAACCAGAGAAGCTCTGTTTTGGAGGATGGTATTGAGGCTCTCATCGGCGCTATCTTTCTCGATGGTGGAATGGAAGCAGCTCGAGACCGGGTACTGGGATGGATGGGAGACTTGAGCAATCTACTCGAACAAACTCAGGTCCAATTCAACCCCAAAGGACAACTTCAAGAGATTGTTCAAGCAACCAGACCGAAAGACAAAATCCGATATAAGCTCGAAAGGGAAAGCGGCCCCCCTCACCTCAGAACCTTCACCATCACAGTCTCGATCGGAGAAGAAGAATTGGGCCGAGGTCAAGGAAAGAGCAAAAAGGAAGCCGAGGAAGCTGCCGCCACCATGGCCTTGGCAAGCCTTGAGCAAAGTGATAAATCCACCCCCTGCGGAGACTCAGGCTCTGCGTGAAACGGATCCTCATTCCTCAGGCGGAAAAGGCCAACTTCGCTCCCTCTCTTCCCGAGTCTGCAACTTCGGCCTTGGCGGCAAACGAAATCCTTAGGATAAAGAACCCCATTGCCATCCTTTTGGAAGAAAGCCTGCCAAAGGCCGAAGAATGGGCTGAGGATACGGCGGCCTTGATGGAGGAAATATCTTCATCCATTTTGATAGACTTTCAAACTTTCGACCATCCACCTATTGAATCAAACCCTGATGCCTTTGAACGCTCGTGCGAGCGAACGGCGACCCTCTCCAGTCTTCTATGCTCCCGAAAAACGAACTCCGCACGCGATAAAAAAACCATAACCCTCATCGCAACTACCCCTGATTCAATTCTTGGACCATGCCCTCCCCCTGAAGATCGTCAAAAATCTGAAACCGAGATTAATACGGGAAATGTATTGGATTTCGACGAATTTTGCCTCTCATTAGCTGAAAACCTCGGCTATTCATCAGAGATTCTTTGCGAAGAACCTGGCCAATTCTCAATTAGAGGCGGGTTGGTCGACGTCTACCCCGTAAATGGCCGTGAGCCAGTCAGAATCGATTTCTTCGGTAATGAAGTCGAAGAAATTCGGGCCTTCGACCCGACGACTCAAAGGACTACGGGGCAACTCTCAGGAGTAACCATAGCCAGTTCGGGGCCAGTGGATACTTATGGTCGCGAAGGCGATTTTTTTCGTTACCTCATTGAGCCCGTGACCTGGGTTTTGCGTGAACCGGAAAAATTGGTTTCCCTTTACCCGCTTGTCTTCCATGAGACCGACAATAAGAAAGGGGCGAAAGCGAATTTTTCCCTCTCATGGGAAAGCAAAGGGAAAAACCACTTTATCGGAACAAGTGAAATAGACGCAGGTGCGGGAATTTTCGAAGAATCGGAAAAAATGAAATCGCAAGTTTTTAACCTAAACGACTTCCGAACTCCTCCGAATCATTCATCAATCAGTCTTGAAAGGCTTGAAAATGAAAAGTTTTCAAGAACCAGTTTTCTTTTTCACTTACTCCAAAAGCAACAGCAAAAACATGAGGTCATCATCGCGGTTGGGGCGGACTCGGAAAAGAAAAGAATCATAGAGATCATCCAAGAAGAGAGTTCTCTTGAAAAACTAAGCCCTCGCTTTCTTCCCATCGGATTACGGGAGGGTTTTTCAGCCGAACCCGGCAAACAGAGCGATTGTTTTTCTTTGCTCAAAAAAAATCCTGAGAAAGGTATTGTTCTGGCCACGGCACGGGAGATTCTAGGTAGGGAAAGGAGCAGGCGATCGTCACGCACCAAAAAAGCAATTGTCCGAAGAAAAGAGGTCGACCAAGCCCTCGACTTTTCGGAACTCGTTCAAGATGACTACCTCGTTCATCACCAACATGGAATTTGCCGATTCAGGCAATTGGGGAAAATTGAGGAAGAAAACCGAAAAGAAGAAGCGATCACGCTTGAATTCGCCGATGGCATACTCCTTCACGTTCCCTTGCAGGAATCACACTTGCTCTCGCGTTACGTCGGACTCAAGAAGGCGAAACCAAAACTTGCAAAACTCGGAGGTAAAGCGTGGGCAAAAACCAAGCAGGC
>JAURNO010000434.1 GCA_030830145.1 Verrucomicrobiota bacterium | reverse complement strand
GGAGCAAGCTCGAAATCTTCCTCGAAAGTAACTTCGATCTCTTTCTTTTCATCCTTTTTCATTCCCACGATACCTTCGGCAATTCCTTCCACGCCCATGCCTTTGGCTTGGCCAGCCTCTTCCCAAGTGTTGGTCTGTTTGCCATACATGGGTTTGTCTGGAAGTATTTCGGCGACAGGAGAACCATCAAGCATTCCTTCGTAGGAGCATTTGACGTAGTCGCCCTCCGCTACTTCTCGTTCAACCTCTTCGAAAGAGGCTCTTTGGTCCCTCAATCCATCAAGCTCCTTTTCCACTTCTTCTTCCTTTATCTCGGTGGAATGGATAGTGTATTCGAATTCTTCGTAGGCAGGCAAATCAAATTCAGGTTCGACGTCGACGGTTACTTCCACAGTGGCAGGGGAATTTGCTTCCACATTGCCGGCGTCAACTTTGAGGATCGAATAGACCCTAATGTCATCGTGCTCGAGGACCGCTTCGTAGGCGGTTGTCGAAACTTTCCTGTTTAATTCTTCTTTTAATTCTTTGGCGTATTTCTTGCGAATTACTTGCTCGGGAGCCTTGCCCTTGCGGAATCCGGGGATGTTGGCCATCCGCCCGAATTGTTTGCAGACTTGACTGTCCTGACTTGTCACTTCATCCGAATCGAATGTGACTAAGGCAACTTTGCGTGCGTCGCCTGCATCCTTGATTTCTACATTCACGATAATAGTAGTTTTTTTCTTGTTATGGAAGTACGGAAGGGAGCGTGTCGCCCACCATCCTAGCAATCGATCACAGTGAAGCAAATTCCCGTTGTGGTCAACGAGAATAAGGGCTTTCCCTTCTTAGTTTTGAGGTACCCACGGGCAGAGACTCGCCTGCTCAATCAAGCCGGAAAGCCCGTTCAGCATCAATAAGGACGAACGAATTCCCGAGGGTGAGATGTCTTTGATCTGCAGAATCCATTCGCCGGTCTCGCGATTGGTTCCGATCATATTGTAGGCTTCACTGGTGAAAACCGAATCCCCCGAGGAACTTTTGATAGCCTGGACTGCAAGCTTCAGCAGTTCCATTGGTTTCTCGGGCCAATCCAATTCGGGGCGACTCTTCACATAGAGCTCCGATGCTCGGAAAAAATGATGATCCGTTTTCTCGGCAGGGTTTTGTTCGATCAGAATAAAAAGCCTTTCCGAACGAAATGGGCCGCTTGTTTCAATGACCCATTTCGGGGTTTTTGACACTGCGTGCTTTGGGCTAATCGATTCGTTTTCGTCGAAAAACACGACGATTCCACCGGAAATCTTTTTTAGGACCGACTCGGGCAGAGGAACAAAGGGTTTACCGTGTGCGGTCGTATTGGAGTCGAAGTTGCCGGGGCGCTCCTGTATTTTTGTTTCCTTTTCGTTTAGGGCGTAGCGAAAAAGAAGGGAGGAGACGGCGATCCCAATGGCGAGACCGACCCAAATGGATAGGGTTCTTTCTTTTTTGCTTATGGACATAGTAAAGATTCGTTGCCGAGTTTGCCTTGTTCATGTAATGGACAGTCATGCTTACTGCAAGCGTTGAGGTTCGGGTTCGATATGGTGAGACCGACAAGATGGGAATTGTCTACCATGCGAATTACTTGACTTGGTTCGAAATCGCCCGAATCGAGCTTCTTGATTCCATCGGTTGCCCTTATAAATCTCTTGAGGAGAATGGCTTTTTCCTTCCGGTGCTTAGTTGTCAGGTTACTTTTCGTAGACCTGCCCATTTCGATGACCTGCTTCGGGTGGTTGTGGTAATCGACGAATCCTCTTCGGTCCGCATAAAAGCCGATTACGAAGTCTTTCGTGACGATGAGCTTCTTGCTACGGGAAAAACGACTCATGCTTTCGTATCCGGAGAGGGTAAGGTCGTTCGGCCTCCTCGGTCCTTCCTGGAACGGGCCAAGCAAAGTTCCTGAGGATTGTCCCGTGAGCCAGACGGATAACCTACTTATGTGAGGCGGGCGGGTTTTCTTCGTAGGCGAGAGCAACGAGTTCGCTGACGGTTTTGATGGAGCGCATTTCCGTCGAGATCACCTGATGGGTGGCCAAGTAAGTCGCCTCTCTTTTTTTCAGAAGTGTTTTTATCTCCTTCAGTGGATCTTCCACTTGAAGCAAGGGCCGGGTAGAGTTTTCCTTGGTTCTTTGGAAAATGGTTTCCGGTGATGCCCATAGGGTGATGACCATTCCGCGCTCTTTGAGCAGTTCAAGCATGCCGTGGGCTACAGGCAGTCCTCCGCCACAGGATACCAGGCAGCCGTTTGCTGGATGTCCCTCAAGGACGAACTCCCTCTCCATGTCTCTGAAAAGTTTTTCTCCCGATTGTTCGAATATATCAGATATCTCCCTTCCTTCGTTTTTTGCTATTTCATGATCCGAATCAAGGAAGCGAAGTCCTAGTTTCATTGCGACCATTTCTCCGACTGCGGTCTTTCCGGTACCCATGAATCCTACAAGGTACAAGTTTGGCCGGTGAGGGTTGTTGTTTTTCGAGTTCAATGCAAAGAGAGTGGAGTTCGATATAAGTGCTTGCGAACGAAAGGAACTAAGAGGATAATGACAAGATGAATAATGACTCTTCCGAAGTAACCGTAAAGGGTGTAATGCCTACTTCGAACGGTTGCGCGATTTTTTTGGGTAATGATGACAAGACTTTTGTGATCTACGTCGACCCATCGATTGGGAATGCGATCAACATGACCATGAACCAGGTCAAAAAGGAGCGTCCTCTCACTCATGACTTGATCGGATTAATATTGAAAGGTCTGGAGACTTCGATCGAGAGAGTTCTGATCAACGACGTCGACGAAGGCACTTTTTTCGCCCGGATCATTCTCAGGATGGAAAACGAGTTGGGTAAGAAAATCATCGAACTGGATGCCCGCCCAAGTGACTCGATTGTTTTGGCTTTGCAAATGAAGCAACCCATTCACGTGGCTCACAAGGTCTTGGAGAATGTGGAGGATATGTCGGAGATCCTCGAGCGAATTCTCCGCAAGCAAGATTAATTTGACTGTCTTACCTTCTTTTTCGTGATTTCGGGAGCGGGGTCATCTTGCGCAGTCGATCTCCCGGCATCCATGATTGCCGGAGACTGGCCGACTGCCCTTGCTCCCATGCAGGATGTAACGAG
>JAURNO010000433.1 GCA_030830145.1 Verrucomicrobiota bacterium | reverse complement strand
TTGCCTAGCTTGCGGGATTCCACTTTCCGGGGACCCGTTGGATTCGTTGCGGGCAATTCTGGAGAAATACGAACTGGAAACCCTTGTCATGACCAAAGGCGCCGAGGGCGCGGTTTTGCTCACCACGGATTCGGTCTTCTCGCAACCGGGTGTGCCGACTACCATCGTGGATACGGTGGGGGCGGGTGACTCCTTCACCGCGGCACTGACCCTCGGTTTGCTGAGGAATGATCCCTACCCTGAGGTTTTACGGAATGCTTGTGAGGTAGCGGCTCAGGTTTGTTCTCATGCCGGTGCCGTCCCTGCCTGAACGCTTCTTTCCCTTCTTTTTTTTCGTAATCATATCTCTTCTGTCGTCTTGTATCCAATCCAGGTTCGTTCTAGGATTCGTAAATAGGATGAGGTTTTTGATTGTCAGTTTTTTCGTTTTGATCCCGCTTTTTCTTTTTGCCGGCAAATTCGAGGAAGAGATCGTGCCCCTTCTGAAGAATTCCTGCTTGAAGTGCCATGGTGGAGAGAAGACCAAGGGGAAGGTCGACTTTTCCGGAATTTTGACCGAACGGGCCGCAGGGGATCATCTCGATCTTTGGGAAACGGTCATCGAAGTCGTCGAACTTGGGGAGATGCCACCCGAGGAGGAAAAACCGCTGTCCACGGACGAGCGCGCCAAAATTCGTACTTGGCGCGATGAATTCATGAGGTTGCCGATCGTCTCTTCCATCCCGGTGTTTCGACCCCGCAGGCTGTCCGCTAATGAATACAGGAATACCCTGGGCAGCCTTTTCGGGTTTGACCTCGAGGTTGGCATTGCCCGGGCCGAGCAAACCGAATCCGGCGAGAAATCCCTGGTTCTCAAAATTCTGCCGCCTGATCCTCCGGGCCAAAGCGGTTTCTTCAATGATACCCATTCCACGCCCCTGTCTTCCTCATTGCTTGAGAGCTACGCGTACTTGGCTGGGATTTCACTGGATCGGCTTTTTTCCATTCAGGGAAGGGATTTCCTGGCCCGCCTGACCCGCCAGAAAGATAACTGGAATGGAGAGATCACCCCTGACTTGGCCGACAAAGTCGTTCGCTCTTTTCTTCCACGCATCTTCCGTCGCCCGGTTGGGGAGGAACGGATCGAATCGATTGTCAAAAAGCTTAAAGGAAAGAAGGGTAAAGCCCTTGTCGCGGCGCTTAAGTTTGAGCTCAAGGCGGCATTGATTTCTCCGGAATTTCTCTACCGGGGCTTTCTCGCCGAGCCGGGTGGGGACAAGGGTAGGCAAGCTGTCGATCCCTACGAGTTAGCCGAACGGTTGTCCTATTTTTTGTGGGAGGATATGCCGGACGAAGAACTATACGAGTCTGCCAGGAACGGATCTTTAGGTAAGAAAGGTGAAGTTGGACGGCAAATCGCAAGGATGCTGACCGATCCCCGGGCCCGCAACCTGTCCGAGAGTTTTGGCGTTCAATTGCTCGGGTTGTCTTCCATCGACGACCAAATCAAGAACAACCCCATACACCTGCATGCCATGCGCACCCAGCCCCGTGATTTCCTGCATTATCTTTTCACCGAAGACCGTCCCGTCATGGAACTTCTCGATTCCAACGTCACTTTTGTAAACCAAAGCACTTCCGGTTTTTACGGAAACGACCGCAAACGCCTCGCACCCTTTCACAAACCCCGGGGTGTCGAGAGGCAACGAACCATGAATCAGCGTCTCGAGATCAAGGAGGCGGAAGGGCGGGGTGGGATTCTGACCATGCCGAGCATTCTCAGTATGAACCATGGACCGATCTTGCGCGGAACCTGGGTGCTTCGTACTATTCTCGGCGTAAGGCTGGGTGAACCGCCCGCGGACGTGCCTCCCATCAAACCTGTTCCAAGGGGCAAGAAAATGACTTTCCGCGAAAGGTTCGAGGCTCACCGTGACAACGTGACCTGTGCCAGGTGTCATGAAAAAATCGACCCCATTGGCTTTGCCTTGGACGGGTACGACAAAAACGGGAAATACCTCTTGGCATCACACCACAAGCGGGGGAACCAACCGGCAATCGATACTTCCGGGAAATTGCCCAGTGGTGAGCAGTTCGAAGACTTCGAGGGACTCAAGAACATCCTGACGACGACAAAGAAAGAACAGGTGATCCGCAACCTGACCAGAAAAATCCTTTCCTATGCCCTTGGACGCAAGCTTGGCAGAGGAGATCAGGGAGTTGTCGAGGAGATTACGAACAAGGCCACCTCGGAAAATTCAAGTTGGAAAGAACTCCTGATCGAGGTTGCCAACAGCCCGCCTTTCCGTGAAATTGTCTACGAGCAAGAGGATACGAAATGAGCCGGAATTGGAAAATCGAACGCAGGACCTTTCTCAGGGGAGCAGGGGCTCTTCTTCCTTTGCCCTTCTTGAACTTGATGGAAGCCAATGCCCGCTCGGGCGATCTGCATTCATCGGATCCTCCTCTGCGGTTCATGACGCTGTTTAAGCCCAATGGGGTGCATCCGCCCTCCTGGAACATCAACGGGGGCAAGGAGAATGACTTTCGAATGTCCCCCTTGATGCAGCCCTTCGCCAAGCACAAGGACGACCTTCTTATTTTGGACAACATGGGAGACTTCGGTTTTTCATCCCACAGCAATTCTACCCGTCGCTTTCTTTGCGGGCATCACCAAAATTCCCGCTCCGCTTCCGTCGATCAATTGATCGCCGATCAGGTTCAAGGAGACTCCCCACACCGTTCTCTCGAATTGACCACGGAAGGCCTCTTTGTAAATCAGATTGGTTGCAGCTACATTTCCTACGACAAAAAGGGCGGGATGATTCCCCGGGAGAGCGATCCTCAACTTATCTTCGACAAGTTGTTTCGAAACCCCTTGAGCGATCCCGCAAAAAGGGCCGAGATGACGAGTTTGCTCGACCGTGTCTCATCGGATGCCAAGACTCTTGAGAGAAAAGCCGGGGTTGAGGATGGCGATACTTTGGACGAATATTTCACCGCCTTGCGCGAGACCGAACTCAAACTCGAGAAAATGGGCCCCCTTGATCAAGGGCTCGAATCGTCCAAGTTCAACCGCCTGGTCCGCCCACTCGCACCCTCCAATTTGGACGAACAGGTCAACGCCATGCTCGACGTCATCGCGATGGCCCTTTGGACGGACTCCACGAGGTGCATATCCTACATGCTGGGCAACAGCAACAGTCGGATGATCTTCGATTTTTTGGGCATCAAGAAGCAGCACCATTATCTTTCTCATTTCTTCCGCAACTTCAGCCGGGAGAATATCGATTCTCTTCTCAAGATCAGCCTCTGGCACATGGAGAAATTCGATTACCTGCTCAACAAGCTCAAGTCCTACAAGGATCACAACGGTCGGCTTCTCGACCATTGCGTGGTCCTGTACGGTTCCGGAATGGGGCACAGCGACAATCACACCGCCCAGCGCCTTCCCGTCGTGCTTGCCGGGCAGGGCGGAGGAAAGCTCAAAACCGGGCGTTATTTGAGGTACTCGAAGAATCAGGAATTGGGCAGGCTGCATTTGTCCCTACTCGATCTTTTCGGGGTGGAACAGGACTCCTTCGCCAATGCTCAGCAACCCCTCCCCGGATTGGACGGAGGAACATTCGATGAATTCGTCGAACGCCCGTTCGAAAGTTGGGTCAAGGTCGATTCGGGGGTCATGACCGTTCAAGGCAGGCTTCGCATGTCCGATAACTTGGACGAGGCCAAGGTCTTTTATATCGACGTCGCGGGGCGCGATTCGATCCGGATGGAGATTGGTTTTGGTGACTTCCATTCCCGCAACGTCGCCTATCACGTCGGAACCCCCATCAAGTTGACCGGGAAAACCGTTGAAAAGAACGGCCTCACGATCCTCAACAAGATCACGGGACTGGAATCACTCTTCGGAAGGAGCAATCCAGGCAAAGCGGGGGGCTGAGTCTATTTTCCTCCGGAGGCGGAAAGCATCCCGTCGCCCAATTCCATCCTTTTCTTCCGCAAAGTAGCGAGCAGTCTTTGCTTCACCTTTTCAAGCTTCGGATCCTTGATCAGGTCCTTGGTTTCGTGGGGATCTTCTTTCAAGTCGAACAACTGGTTACGTCCGATTTTCGGATAGTGGACGAGCTTGTAGCGGTCGGTGCGCACGAGACGCTGGGTTTCGATATAGGCATTGAAGATCACCTCTTCCCCGCCTTTTTTCTCGCCTTTGACCAAGGGTGCGACGCTGGGGTAGTCGACGGTCCCGGGTACCTTCAGTCCGGCCAACTCACAGGTCGTCGGGTACACGCTTTGCATATAAATCTTATTATCCACGGTTGCGCCCTTCGTGATGCCCGGCCCGGTGATCATGAAAGGCATGCGGATGCTGTGCTCATAGGGGTTTTGTTTTCCCATCAAGCCGTGTTGCCCGACCGACAACCCGTGGTCGGCCGTGAAGATTACGTAGGTGTTGTCCGCCTGCCCGCTTTTCTTGAGGGCCTTGAGGATCCGTCCGATCTCCTTGTCCATGTGGGTAATGATTGCGTAATATTCCGCCCGATGAACCTGCACGATTTTCTTGGTTCGGGGAAAGGGAGCGAGCGCTTCGTCCCGGATCTTGATCGCCCCGTTGTCGAAGGGGTGTTCGGGCAGGTAGTTCTCGGGGATGGCAATGTCTTTTGGTGGATACATGTCGATGAACTTCTTGGGTGCTTGCCTCGGGTCGTGAGGTGCGTTGAAGGCGACGTACATGAAGAAGGGCTTGTCCGAATCCTTTTTCTTGCCCAGGAACTCGACGGCATGGTCGGCAAAGAGTTCCGAGCTGTGCTTGTGCACGGTGTATTCGTTGCCGACTTCCTTCTTTCCGTTCTTCGTTACAATATCGCGCACGAAAGGAGCCCAATGGCCGGTGAACTTCCGATCCCAGGGGGTCCAGTGGTCGTTGCCCGGCCTTGGCCGGTCGTAGCCTGGCTTTTTCGAGCCACTCGGATCAAAGGTTTCGTACATCCCCTTGGCGATTCCCTTGGCTTGGCTGAATCCCTTGAGAGCCGAGTGGTGGTTGTTATGCCACTTGCCCGTAAGGAAGGTGTCGTAGCCGGCCTCGCGGAAGACTTCGGGCCACAGCTTGACCTCGGTTGATTCCTCGACTGCGATCGCCCCCCGGGAATTGGCCCATTTGTCGAGGTAGGCTTTGTTGGCGGGAGCCTTGAACACGCTTTGTCCGGTGATCAGCATGGTGCGACTGGCTACACAAACCGCTCCGGACCAAGACCCCTGGTTGAAGCAATGGCTGAAGGTCATTCCCTGCTTGGCCAACCGGTCCAGGTTCGGAGTCTTGATCTCCGGGTTGTTCACCCCGCCGATCGAACGGGGAGCCTGATCATCGGCAATGATGAACAGGATGTTGGGCTTCTTGGCCCAAACGATGGAAGGGCCTACGGCAAGCAGGAAAAGGAAAAGCCGGATCATACCGCAAGGATTTCCCTACCAGTCGTCGGTGCGGAAAGGAGCTGCGGGCAAACCGTCGATGTTGTAGAGGTTCGCATCGGCTGGGTTCATGGTGAAAGCGTAGCGGGCTGCAACGGGTTTCTTGACCGCCTTGGAACTGAGAATGACTTGGTCTCCCTCGAGTCTAGCCTCCGCCCAGTGCCATTTCTTGTCTTCTCCGGCGATCGAGAAATGCCTGAGCTTTCCGTTTTTCACGTCCTGGGTTGGGTTCAACCCGTCTTTTTTTCCGACCATCAGTCCGCGCCCGACGTTTTTGAAGGAAAGATGAATTTGTCCCCCTTTGATTTGATGTTCCGAATAGAGAGGGCCCGACGGAACGAGCCCTTTCATGCCGTAAGACTGATGCAAGGCCCATTGAGCCAATCTGCCTCCGACATCCTGCTTGTTCTTGGGGTGAATGTCGTTGGGGTTGTGAGCGTCGGCCAAATCGATGATGACCGCCATGCCGGTATGAGCCAGATCGAGGGCCTGAGTTTGAGCCTCGCGGATCTTGGCCCAACCGTCGCCGCCTTCTGGCCTGGAATCCTCTTTCTTGGCATCCTTGATCTCCATGACGTTGGCTTTTCTGAAGTTGCACAGTTGAACCCAATAGAATCCGAGATTGGGGTTTTGGAAAGCCTTTCTCCACCCTTTGACCAAAGCGTGTTTCTTTTGGTAGTAGGTGATTCCTTCGCCCCCGTTGGATTCACCTTGGTACCAAATCGCTCCCTTCATGGCGAAGGGGGTGAGAGGATGCACCATCGAATTGTAGATGGCCGATGGAGTCCCGCCGCCAACTTTGGTGTCCTTGGTGTAAGCCTCGACCTTTTTGGCGAGCTCGGAAAGTTCGGGGACCGACTTGAAACCACCCAAGGTCGTCCAGGGTTCGATGCGGGTTCCTCCCCAGTTCGAACCAATCAATCCGACGGGAACTCCGAG
>JAURNO010000432.1 GCA_030830145.1 Verrucomicrobiota bacterium | reverse complement strand
TGAAAGGAGCATGGGGGATTTGGGCGGCGAACAAACCGAAGAACGGTTTGCCGGTTTGGTTGTATTCCAACGCCTGCTTACGCACGAAATCCAAGGCGGCAAAAGCATAGACGTCGTCGCAATAGGCGACTTTCGGATAATCCGGATGATTCTGTGAGGCCGGATAATTCGGGTATGCCTTGTTGTTCGTATATTTCGCCATGCTGTTGGGCTTGAGCTCGAGTCCGGCTTTCGCTCCGGGTTTGGCAGGCGCATTCCAGAGGGTGGGTTGAAAGAAGGTATGAGCCCGGACGTGGTGCAACTCAGCCACTACGAATTGATAACCATGGCTAGTCGGGAGGGTCTGGATATTGTCCAGCGTCGGGTTTTGCATATCCTTGGAACCACCGTACCCCCATTTGCCCCAGTAACCAGTGGCGTATCCCGCCTTGGACAAAACGTCTCCCATGGTCAAATCCTCTCTCCGGATCGCCTTCTTGGCGTTGTCGGGGTCGTTGCGGTCGGCAAAGGTATAGCCTTGGTGAAACCCGGTCTGCTGGGAAGAGCGGGCCGGCGAACAGACCGTACACCCGTAGCCCCGGCGAAAATTCACCCCGGACGCGGCCAGGCGATCCAGGTTGGGAGTCAGAACAGAAGGCTTCCCCTGCACTTTCCGATCAGCTTGGCCGTTCGGACCAATGGAACCCCACCCAAGATCATCGACGTACAAGTAAAGTACATTGGGCCGGTCGGCACCAAAGCAAACGGAAGCCAAGAGAATGGGTAAGAGGAAAAAGAAGAGGGGTAATTTTTTCATATCGGGCAACTCGTCATCCTTCGGTTTTCATTGGTTCCTTGCAAGATATAACCTCGGAGAAATCGGAGTTTGTAAAGATTGGTTTGGTCTATTCGGTTTGAGCTAGAATTCGCCGAATGCATCGAGCCAGGTCCTCGTCGGTTGCATATACGGCTCCGCGATGGTTCATGAAGGTGGAGTCGGGACGGTTCAGATCCAGAGGCGCACCGTGAACGTCCCCTACCACCGCACCGGCTTCCTTGTACAGACAAGCAGTGGCGGCATAATCCCAGAGGCTCCCTCCACCCTCCTGCGGTTTGGCGAACTTGAAGTGACAGCCCGGCGCGCTCTCGAGGGCATGGCAGGCATTGATTACCGCACCCCCGAATTGGGTGGAAGCCAACTTCTTCAAGCCGATTGAATAGGCGTACCCCTCAAGTTCTCGCAAGACCCGGTCACGTTCGCTGTGGTCCTTAAAACTACGGTCATAAGTAAAGGTCAGTTCTTGCGATGATGCATCCAAGGTCCAAGGTTCCCCATTTCTGCGGACACCCTGCCCTTTTGTCGCCTGCCAGAGAACATCGTGAACCGGATCGAAAACAACCCCGATCATGGGCGAACCGTCCCGAGCCACCAAGGCAATGGAAACGGAATAACCAGGCTCTCCCCGAATAAAAGGCAAGGTGCCGTCCATCGGATCAATACACCAAAAACATTCCTTTTCGAAACGGCTGCCGTCGTCCTCGCTCTCCTCGGTGAGCAGGGCAATCTCATACTCTTCGCAGGACGGACCGAGAATCCTCAAAATGGAATCCTGAGCTTTGCGGTCGACCTCGGTCACGACTTGCGAGGCATAGGTGTCTCCTCCTTCCTTGTGGAGAACCTCAACCTCCCGGTCCCGGTAGGAACGAATGAGCGCGCCGGCATCAAGAGCCGCCTGAACCGCATGTTGGGTCAATTCACCTAAGTTCATCAAGTCCTCTCCTTTTCCAAAAGCTCAATCACTTCGCGGGTGACCCGTTCGCTATAGTCGCTGAGCTTCCAATGACCGGGGCTCCAGCCTTTCATGAATCGATGGAAATCCGCCCAGGCCACGCGGTACAAGGGTCGCCAGTCGGCCTCCATTTCATCCGGACAAACCTCGTCTTCGGTCCGTTCAAGGTATTCCCTCAATTTCTCAAAGTAAAAATTCAAGACTTCGCTCTCCCGCTTCTCGGCCTCTTCATCCCGGAAACAACTTCCCACGAAGTAAGCCAAATCTTTCATTCCGCAACCACCACCAACATATTGAAAGTCCACTGCGGCCACATCCGAACCCTCGTCACTGAAACAAAAATTGGCGAGCTTGGCATCCCCATGAACCAAGGTTTGAAATTGCCCTTTCTTGAGCCTGGTATCGATTGCCGAAGCGGCCTGTTTCAAAGACAAGTCATCCAATTCATCCAATTCGTCAGGGCGGGTTTCGAGGTGCCAATAGGTTCCGCTTTTCCAAAGGCCTTGGCTTGGCGTCCCCAAATGCTCGGCATGAAAAGCGGCCAACCAACGCACGCAAGCCTGCCACTCGGCTTGGTTAACCGAACTACGCCGGCACGCAAACCCGGCTGCATCGAGATCTTCCAATACCAGCAAGACCCTATCCCCCTCAGTCTTTACTCCGAGGCATTCGGGAATCCGAGCCAGACCAGTCTCCTGTCTTTCCTTTTGTCGGCGATACCAATTCGTTTCCACCCGGTAGGACTTGAGTTTTCTTTGGTGGGACAAGTTCGTGTTCCATCCGCGAGGATGCACGCCGGCACCGGGCTCCACGCGTTTTACGATTACGCTAGGCAAGTCCGCTCCCTCCAATTCAATACGGTCAATGCTCCCGTAACCGCTCCAAAGACTTTGTACCCGCTCTTGGGGCTTGAGCCCTTCGGCTCCGGTCAAGTCACAGACATACCGATCTATTTCCTCTTGGTCCATCGATCGAAGACTTAGAAACTTTCAAGCCATATCTGCAAACCCCTTTTGCTAAAATTCCGGATGAAACGTTCGCGTTTCGTTGAACATTTCTTCGATGCAGGACGCAGGGTTGACTTGACTTTATTGAGACCATGTCTCAATAGTCGAAGTTTACCCTATTAACTACCAATGAAATCATTGCTCGCCATCTTCTTTTTTTTAAGTGCCGGCCTATGTGTCAACGCTGCCGAAATCAACGTATATTCCCATCGTCATTACGATTCGGATGCCGTTCTTTTCAAAAAGTTCAGCCAACAGACGGGTGTCCAAGTGAACGTGATCAAAGGGAGCGCCGATCAGTTGATTCAGAGACTGATAAGCGAGGGAAAGAACTCTCCGGCGGACATATTGCTCACGGTGGATGCCGGGCGACTCCATCGGGCCAAGGAGGCGGGTATTCTCCAACCTGTGGAATCAGAAACCTTATCGCAAAACGTCCCAGAGTCGATGCGCGACCCCGAAGGCAGTTGGTACGGGATGACGGTGCGGGCACGGGTGATCGTCTATGCCAAAGGTCGGGTCAATCCAGAGGAACTTTCCAGCTACGAAGACTTGGCCTCGTCAAAATGGAGAGCCCGGCTAGCCGTTCGCTCTTCAAGCAACATCTACAACCAGTCCCTTCTCGCCTCGATTATTGCCGCCAACGGTCCTGCCAAAGCGCTTTCATGGGCGAAGGCCGTCCGGAAAAACATGGTGCGGGCCCCTCGTGGCAGCGATCGTGACCAAGCGCGTGCAGTTGCTTCCGGCCTGGCCGACGTGGCCGTTATCAACACTTATTATTTGGGTATTCTGGCCAACTCCACAAGTGCGGCGGACCGCGAGGTGGCCAGAAAGGTAGGAGTCTTTTTCCCTAACCAGAATGGTCGCGGAGCTCATGTCAACGTGAGTGGAGGCGGGGTCACCCGCAGTTCCAAAAACAAGAAGGACGCAATTCGCTTCCTTGAATTCCTGACGAGCTCCGAATCTCAGCAAACCTTCAGCGCCGTCAATTACGAGTACCCGGTCAAGATCGAGAATAACCGTTCAGACTTGCTCAAGAGCTGGGGCTCGTTCAAAGCGGACAAAGTCAACCTTTCCATTCTCGGATCGAGGAACCCCGAGGCCGTCAAGACTTTTGACCGAGCCGGGTGGGAGTAAAACCCAAAACGGAACTGGATTGACTCTCATTCTCACCTCACCGAAGAGAAACTTGTCCAACTTTGGGCGGGGCTTCCTTTTCAAACTGAACGGGTGGACCTTGGCCGCTTTGGTTATAGGTCTGTTGATCTTTATCCCCATGGCTTCGGTTCTATGGCACCTTACCAGCCCTTCCGAAAATTGGCGGCATTTGGAAGAAACGGTTCTGACCAGCTACCTGAAAGACTCTCTCATTCTTGTTTTGGGAACCGTCTTTCTTTCCGTCGTAGCCGGAGTGTCATGCGCTTGGCTGGTTTCCTGCTGCGAATTTCCAGGTCGTAAAATTTTCGAGTGGATTTTGGTTTTGCCGTTGGCCGTACCCACCTTCATTGCGGCTTACGCCTATTTTGACTTATTGGCAATAATCGAGGAAAAAATGATTCCCCTCGTCATTTGGACGCGGACTAACAGCGTGGAGGACCTGGATACCGTTATTTTCCTTCTCGACTCACTGAAATATCCCGTAACCATGCTTGTCATGGCTTCCGTTTTGTACCCATACGTGTACCTGCTCGCAAGGGCCTCCTTTTCCAGGCAGGGAAGCCAACTGATCGAGGCGGCAAGAACACTGGGCCATAGTCCACGCTCGATCTTCTTTCGGGTTGCACTTCCCCTTGCCCGACCGGCCATCGTAGCAGGGGCAAGCCTTGTCGTCATGGAAACGCTCAATGACTACGGAGCCGTCAAACATTTTGGTATTTCCACCTTCACCAATGGTATTTTCCGCACCTGGTTTGCCCTGAACGACCTATCAGGAGCGCTTCGCCTCGCCGCCCTTTTGATGCTCTTTATTTTGTCCCTGCTGGTAGTCGAACGGCTCCTGCGTTCAGGAGCCAAGTTCGAGGAAAAGGGTAACTTCGCCCGCCCCTTTCAACGATACCGTCTTGGCCCGACCGGAGCCACCCTAGCGATCGCATGCTGCCTTGTTCCTCTCACCTGCGGTTTTCTCATTCCCCTTGGCCGACTAAGTTTATGGGCAAGCGACAGCTACCGAAAAATCCTCGATTCCTCCTTTGTCGAACTCGTAGCAAACAGCCTCTCCTTGGCCGTCGCCTCCAGTTTGTTAATCGTTCTGACGGCAACCTTTCTTGCCTTCGCCGGGAGGTATTTCAAGAGTCCAGGCGTTCATATTACCAACCGATTGGCCATACTTGGATACTCCGTCCCCGGAGCCGTTGTTGCCATGGCCATTATGCTTGTGGCAGGTCCACTCAATCTGACCCTCGGCATCCTGCTGACGGGTTCCCTCTTGACCTTGCTCTTTGCTTATCTCATCCGCTTTCTCGCGGTCGCTTGGCAACCGGTCGATTCGGGTATGGAGAAGAACTGCGATTTGCTCAACGAAGCATCCCAATCCCTCAAAGCCTCCCCTCTGGTTTCCCTTCTCAAGATCAACCTGCCTTTAATTCGTCCCTCTCTATGGGCCGCCGGCTTACTCGTTTTTGTTGATACGATGAAGGAACTTCCCCTTACTCTTATTCTCCGACCCTTTAACTTCGAAACTCTTTCAACTCGCACCTACGACTTGACCAATCAGGCGCAAATTCCCGAGTCTTCCGTTCCCGCCATGTGCATAATCTTGGTGGTCGTATTCCCTGTCGTATGGCTCAACCGAAAGATGGAGGCCCCTAAATGAAAGCATTGCTTGCAGTCGGGGAGATTTCCAAAACTTTCGGAGCCAACGAACAACCGGCCGTCGACGAGGTAAGCTTCGACTGCCAAAAGGGAGAGGTCCTTGCCATCGTAGGAGGAAGCGGAAGCGGCAAGACCACGCTGCTTCGTCTCATAGCGGGATTGGAAATCCCAGAATTGGGAGAAATAAAACTTGGTGAAGTAAAAACCAACGGCCCGGGTACTTTCCTTCCACCCGAAAAGCGTGACTGTGCTTTGGTCTTTCAAGACTATGCGCTTTTTCCAAACATGACGGTCGAGCAAAATGTCTTTTTCGGAAAAACAGCCAAGCAACGCCCTGAACAGGTGAGGAAACTCCTCCAACTGACCAAGATTTCAGATCTTGCCAAACGCTTCCCCCATCAAATTTCCGGTGGAGAACAACAGCGGGTCGCCCTTGTACGGGCCCTCGCCACCCAACCATCCCTGCTCCTTCTTGACGAACCCCTGAGCCACTTGGATCCGGAACTTCGTGACAATGTGCGAGCGCAACTACTCAACCTTTTCAAGGAAACCCGAACCACCGCCCTATTCGTTTCCCATGATACCGAGGACGCCATGGCCATGGCCGACCGGGTAATCGTCATGAGACAAGGCCAGGCCATACAGGTTGGAACTCCTGCGGAAGTCTACTCCAAGCCGTTGGACCGTTACACCGCACTTCTCTTCGGAAAAACCAACTTTGTGCCCCTTGATCTGATTCCGAATGCTCCTCACCATTTTCATGACGAACGGTCCAATAAGGAGGTCGTTTCGATCCGTCCACACGACTGGCAAGTCATTGAAAAGGATTCCGACAGCTCCAATTCCACAATCAGCGGAAAGGTATCTTCGGTGCGTTACAAGGGAACCCACTTGGAACTTAAGATCGAATCGGAATCCATGTGCATTTTGGCCAACGTGGAAACCTCTCGTACGGTCAAGGAGGGTGACGGGGTTACTCTTTTTCCTAGTTTCGACTGATAACCGAAGTCCTCCCGAACGCCTTTACAACCAATTTGTGGCAGCCTGATTGGCCACTACTTCCGAGCGGGTTTTGAGAAGCCTTTGGAGAGATTCCTTTGTCTTTTTCAGACGCTCCCGATGCGACTTGTCCTTTGGGTTTTTCGCTAACTCTTCCTTGCAATCGGCTAACTGCTTTTTCTTCTCCCCAATCCATTTGTCCAATTCTTCCAAGCGAGTCTCGTACACTTCCTCCATGGTCCACGCTCCCACCTTTTTCAAATAGGCATCCAATTTTCGGACCATGGCTGCTTTTTTCTCCGGGAGACTCTTGGACAGGTCCTTGGTTTCCCCCATGTCCTTGGCCACATTGAACAGCTTGGTCTCCCCAGTGTTCAAGTGACGCATCAACTTAAAGTCCCCATCTCGGTAGGATGTTATGGGAATGGTATAAAAAGCAGGGAAATGAAAAACAAAACCAGTATCACGCTTGGCCAACTTGCCTTTGTTTCCTTTTTCGAAAACCGGACGGAGGCTTACTCCATCTAGATTTTCCGGTAAAGGAGAGGAACTCCCCGACAAGTCGTGCATGGTGGACAAATAATCCCATTGGGCAACCGGAACATCGCACTGGGAATTTGCGGGAACCTTGGGACCCGCCACGATCATGGGAACACGAATACCACCCTCCCACATTCTTGCTTTCCCTCCCTGCAAAGGCTTGTTGCTGGCACCTCCTCCGTTGTCGGATGAAAAAATGACGTAGGTGTTTTCCTGCAAACCCAATTCTTTCAGCTTATCCAGAACCATCCCGATGGAGGTGTCCATGTCTTCCATCATGGCGGCATAATTGGCTCGTTCCCAATGGCTTCTTAACTTTACGGACATTTCGTCCGCGTTGTGATCGAACTTAGAAATATCCGGGATTTCTTTCTCAATACCCTCCCTTTCGGCGACGATGTCCAAGTACTTGCGACGAGTGCTTTTCAAGGACATGTTGCGAACGTGCAAGGCATAATGAGAAATGGTCAAAAAGAATGGTTTCTTATCCGACGCCCGTCTTTCAAGATAACCGATCGAATTTCTAGCCAAACTGAAAAGTCGCTTCGGGTCGTCCTCTGGAATAAGAGTCTTTTCGGCCGGTTCCAACCAGTCACCGTGAGCGTTGCCATTGGGGTGTTTGTGAATGAAGTCGGTCTCATCGTAGCCATGATCCTTGAACCAGCCAAGAGGGGTGCAACCCTTTCCAAAAAACGCGGAGTGGTAACCCTTCTTAGATTCGGTGAGCATTTCGGCCAAAGAAAGGTTCTTTTCGAAATCGACCTTTCTTTTGTTCATCACAACATCGTGAATGGAAATGCATCCGACCCGGGCGGTGGTCATTCCAAACTGAATGCTTGCCCGCGAAGGCGTGCAAACCGGTGAAGGACAATAGGCGTTCGAGAACCGCATGCCTCGCTTCGCGAGTTTCTCCAAATGCGGAGTCCGGTGAAGGGAATGCCCAAGTTCAGGACGGTCCTTCATCATCGGCACGCTAGTCTGAGTGTAACCTAGATCATCCGCGTAGATGATAATGAAGTTCGGCGCCTTACCTGCATTAGCTAGCGTGGAAACAAGAAAGAAGAATAGGCTTGGAATAAGTTTCATTTTAAAATCAATTTTCATACGGTGAAGTTCAGTCGACGAAATCAACGAATTTGGCTCGGGCTTTTTCCTCCGCGATCCTCATTTCCGGACCCTCTCTCCAGGAATAAAGGGTGCGGTGTAGGTTTGTTTTTTCCTTATTCACTACGTTTTTGA
>JAURNO010000431.1 GCA_030830145.1 Verrucomicrobiota bacterium | reverse complement strand
TACTGAAATATGTTGTCGGTGCCCTTTTCTGCGCTTGTAGCCTTGCCTTCTCTTCTTCTTGAAGACGATGATTTTCTTGTCTTTCTTGTTTTCAAGAATCTTCGCGGTGACGGAAGCTCCCTCCACGGTGGGCGTACCGAAAGTGGCTTTGCCGTCATCGACGACCATGAGGACTTGATCGATCTTGACCTGGTCGCCTTCGTTAGTCTCGGGGAAGCGGTTCACGAATAATTTGTCGCCTTGTTCTACGGTGAACTGACTGCCTTGGGTTTGTATAGTGGCTTTCATGTTGAGGAAAATCGTTAAAAAAACCATTTTTAGTTGTCTTTGGCAAGCGTCATCTTGGCTTTTGGCTTGTTTGCAATCAGCTCTCCATTAGTAAGAGATGCAATGCAGGGAGAGGAAATCGAGGTTTCAAGGAGTGACGTACTAGGCTATTACAAGGGCCAAAGTGTTCTCGAGCACTATGAGGAAGCAACCCGGAGGGTAGGGGCCTGGGCATCGGAACAATTGGTTTTGCGTCAAAGTTTTCCCGACCGTCAAGCGTCCTTGTTGGAGTTGGGATGTGGAACGGGGAGGATTTGTCTTTCGCTCTGGATGCTTGGCTACGAAAACCTGACCGGAACGGATTTTTCCAAGGATATGATCAAACGAGCGCTCCAAGCTCAAAAGGAAAGAGCATCCGGCGTTCGTTTTGCCGTGGAGGATGCTACCCGACTTTCCTATTCCGATGACTCATTCCATGGAGTCATTTTCGGATTCAACGGATTAATGCAGATTCCCGGCAGAGGCAACAGGTTGCGGGCGATGCGCGAGGCTTGCCGGGTCCTGAAGAAAGGGGGAAGATTCGTTTTTACCACTCACGACCGAGCCTTTCCCAAGTGGAAGAAGTTTTGGTTGGTGGAAAAGAAAAAATGGCGAAGTGGTCAGCAAGACCAAAGTCTGATCGATTTTGGAGATCGGTTCGAGGAAACGCCCAGAGGCAAGCTCTTTATTCACGTACCCGCCGCTACTGAAATTCGGGAAGACTTGAAGAAGGCTGGTTTTTTAGTGGAGCGGGACCTCTTGCGTTCCCGCGTGGCCGAAGAGTCCGAGTTGGTCAAAAAGTTTTCCGACGAATGCCGATTTTGGATCGCTCGAAAACCCTTGGATTAGAGGCATTCGTTATCCAAAGTCATAGTGGCGACCCTGGTTGCCGGTCCAGTCATGCGAACGTTGAAATCGTCATCGATCATCAAGCCAATTTCCCCACCCGGCATTTCCACCGTGATTTGTTCGTCGCAAGACCCCATTTTTCGAGCGACTGCACCGGCTGCCGAGCTACTGCTTCCCGAGGCCAAGGTATAGCCTGCTCCCCGTTCCCAAATTTCAATTCGTATTCGATTTCGGTCTATGATTTTAAGAAACTGGACATTGGTCCGGTTGGGAAAGTTCGGGTGGTTTTCCAAAAAGGGTCCCAAATCACGGGTTAGTTTTTCACTCAAGTCATCCGTTGGGACCACGCAATGGGGGTTTCCGATCGTGGCCGCATAATACCTCAGGGACTGGCCTTCGATTTCGATGGGTTCGTTCAGTACTTCCCTCGCATCTCCCTCAAGGTTGACCGGCACGATATCGCTGTGAAAGCTTACTTTACCCATTTCCACAGAAATGATCGATGCATCTTCGGAGACCTCGCAGGTTACGATTCCGCCTAAGGTATCAACGGTAAAAGGGGAGGTGCCTGCTTTTCCCGAATCGCGAAGGTAACGGGCAAAGATTCTCAGTCCGTTTCCACTTTTCTCTGCCTCGCTTCCGTCGGGATTGAGAATCCGGAGGCCGTAATCGGCTTTTTCGGAAGGCAAGGGACCCAAGAGAATTCCATCCGAACCCAAGCCGAAGTTACGATGGCAGATTCGGATTGTCTCCTCCTCGGTAAATTGGTGGTTTTCGCCTTTGGGGTCATACACCAAATAGTCGTTTCCCAAGGCGTGATATTTTTCAAAAGCATTCATTGAACTTGTCTCTTCTTTGATTTTCGATTTCCGTTATCCCTTGCGGGCTACAACCCAATCTACGATAGCCTCGTCATTATTCCCCGACCGCTTGACGATTCTCAAGAATTCTGCGGGATGAATGTCGTTTTCCTGAAAAAAATTACGATCTCCGCCACAGCAAAACATAGTGTCGGGAGGAAGTTCTCCTCTGAGTTTCGCCCGAGCTTTTGGGATAATTCTGGGAAGCCAGCGGATGCCCATGATTTCCTCGTTTTTGGCGGGTAACGTGGAGGAGTCGAGTCTGTCTTCGGAAGTTTTCCCTTTCTGAGTTTCGATGAAATAATCTCTCCTTTGCTCGTGGATGAGAAGAAAAGTGGCCAAGTCGGGAGTACCTTCGCGGACCCAATCCTCGGCAAAGTCGAAAACATCCATTCGGTTGAGTCCGATGGAGGAAAGAAAGGTAAGTTCGTCTTCGATCGGGAAACTTTCCGCCGATCTATGCCCTTCCTCGTAGAGTCGAACGGCGTTTGCCCAAATCCGGACGAGTTCTTTTGAAAAATCTTGATTCATGTTCAAAGCAAGATGTTGCTGATCGGGGAGGACGCAAGTCTGTTTAGCCTAAGCGGAAGTCCAATTGTTTGTCCGAGACGAACACTTTGTCGATGACGACTTTTATTTCCTGACCTAGTTTCAGCTTGTTCTTGGGGTTTCGTCCGACCAATGCGGCGCCGTTTGACGAAACTCGGTATCCGAGTTCCTTCGGCAAGGTGCGGATGGGAACGAACCCCCTGGCCTGAGTGTCGCTCAATTCGATGAAGAACCCTCTGCGTCCGATTTCCGTAATGATCGCGTTGTGTTTGACGGGAGGTCTTTTGTCCAAGTCTTTCTTGTAAAAAAGAAGAAGCTTGTCTTTGACCGACTCACGTTCGGCATCGACGCTATTGCGTTCCATGGCAGAGAGATGCTTTGCCAACCCCTCCAATTTTTCATGGTCTCTTTTGTTTGCTTTTTGATGCCTGACGATCTTTTCGATTACCCGGTGAACCACTAAGTCGGCGTAGCGTCGAATGGGTGAAGTAAAATGAAGGTAATCCCTCTTGGCCAATCCATAATGACCATCCGGGGAACTCCGGTAACAAGCTTGCTTCATACTGCGTAGAAACTTGATTCTGAGAACCTGAGCGAGAGCGTGGTTGTTGATTTGAGCGAGCATCTTGTTGACTTCCTTTCGGCTAGTCAGTTCGCCGCAGGATACGCCGAAGATCGAGAGGAAGGAACGGAGTTCTTCGAGATTCTCAGGATCCGGATCGGGGTGAACGCGAAAGATTCCAGGCAGTTTTTTCTTTCTCAGTTCCTTGGCCACGGTTTCGTTGGCCAAAAGCATGAACTCCTCGATCAACTGATGGCTCTCGTCGCTTTCGCTTTGAATGATTTTTTCCGGTTCCCCTTTTTCGTCGACCAATATCTTGACCTCGGAGGAAGCGAAGTCGAGCGAACCCGACTGCATCCGGGAATGCCTGATTCGGGATGCAATTTTCCAAAGCATGCGGATGCCGTCCCGTAGGTCGCCAAGCAGCTCGTTGGACAGTTCGTTCAGGGCTTTGCCCGGATTTCCGGAGTACCGACTCGGAAGAGGCTTGGCATTCTTGATTGTGTCCATGCTCTCTTCTTCAAGAAACAGAAGGGCTTGTTCGTAAGTGAGACGCTTGTCGCTCTTGATGACGGATTCTGCCAGTTTCGAGCCGAGAAGCTCTCCCTCCTTTGAGAATCGGAAGAGGACCGATTTTACCAACCGTTCCTCCGCTTCAACCAAACTGCATATGCCGCTCGACAAACGATGCGGGAGCATCGGTACGACTTCACCTACCAAATAGGTTGAATTCCCTCTTTTTTTGGCCTCCCTGTCCAACTGGGTTCCCTGCCCGACGTAGTGCGAGACGTCCGCAATGTGCACTCCGATTTCCCATTCGTCGTTTTTCAACTCGCGGAGGGACAAGGCATCGTCGAAGTCTCTTGCATCCAAAGGATCGATGGTGAGAGTGAAAACATCACGTAGGTCGTTTCTACCCCTCCTGTCGTCAGCCGTCACTTTTTCCGGGCAGAGTTTTGACTCCTGGACTACTTTGTCGGGGAAATTTCCACTAAGACCGAATTTCGCCAAAATACCCTTGTGATCGGTCAAGGGATCGTCGCTTGGCCCGAGTACGCGGAGAACCTTGCACATGGGCAAGCGGGCAGGGGGGTCCCAACGAACGAATTGGCAGAGCAATTTATCCTCCTCCTCAGCATTTCTGATATCACCAAGGATCTTGAACGGTATGAAGAGCCTGGAATTTTCCGCCCGGACGAGCGACCTGCCCAAATCTTTTTTCAAAAAGCCGAGAAAATTTATCGTTTCCCGCTTTACGATTTTGCGGACCTCGTACCTGAGCTTGACCGGTTTTCCCCGGTGTCTCCGACGGTCGCCTTTTTTCTTTTTGGGCGGAAGGACTTGCAGTTCCACCGAGTCTCCATGAAGGGCGGTACCGGAGGCTCCCTTGGCCAAGGAGATCGGCTCATCCCGACCTTCTACAATGACTTTTGCCCGTCCCTGCCTGCCAAAAAAAAGAGTCCCGCGGACCTTACCCTTGCCCACGTATCAGCTTTTCGCGAAAAGAACCGGCGATTGAATCAATCGAGTTCCTCAACTTTCGGGCTTCAAGACTTCCCACCCGTCGGGGATCGCGTCTTCGATATTAGCGGTAAAAGAATCGTCTTCGTCGTCCCCACGCTTTCTCCATTTTTTGAAAACGCCCGCCGTGTCACCATCTTCGTCCTTGGTCGTTTCGTACCATTTGACTTTACCGTCACTGAAAAGCACATGACCGCCTTCCCCTTCCCAAGGGGAGTCGGCACCCCATTCGGACTCGGAATCACCCTCGCCTAGTCCTCGGGTCCACATGATCGGGAAGGGACCGGAGGGTGGTTGAGTCTTGATTGTATAAAATTTGGTATCGGGGACGGCGATTTCGTAACCGAAAGCGGACTTGAAATCATCAAGAGAGCCTTCTTTGTTCAAAATCTTGTCGGGGATCACCTTGTCGTCATCTTCCAAAGCTTCTATGGAGGGG
>JAURNO010000430.1 GCA_030830145.1 Verrucomicrobiota bacterium | reverse complement strand
GGCTCACAAGTGGGGGATTGCCCTACCCTCCAATCATCCATGGTACCTGAATAAACCGACTTTTGGTGAGATCATCGTAAATGGATCGACGCCGATCATCGACACGAACCGTACGAATGGACCCACAGTTGCCAATCGAGCCCCGGCCGGACTCAAGAAAACCTCCGCTACCCTGACCGGCAGACTTGTGGATGCCGGTCTGGGCACTCTTTACACTGGTGTTGGGCAGTCGGACTACGATCCCAATGATGTTTCCGGTTTGAAGTTATGGCTTGACGCCTCCGATATCGATGGTGACGGATTTACGGGACCCGCAAACCCTCCAACCCAAGTTCCATGGGATTTGTCCCAGTTGAGCCCGGAACTTTGGTTGGATGCCAACGGAACAGTCAATGGGGCAATTTGGGTAGACCGTTCGACCAACGGTAACGATGCTACGGCCAATGGAGCTGTCTCCCTCATTGGCACCGCTCCAAGCGGCCTTCCCCTCATGAGATATTCCGGTGCAAACGGCGAATACCATAGTTTTCCCAATATCACTGATATTCGGACCGTTTTTTGGGTGGTATACCGTAATTCAGGTAATTCTTTCATGCTTGGTCATACCGGCAGTTATAACTTTCATGGGAACGGCAGCCGCTTCTGGCACAACACCTATGCCCATGCGAACGTCAAGAATGGTGATTTGTGGGTGAATGGTAATACTACCGATGGTCTGACCCAGAATATGCCATCCAGCCTTTCCGTCGTATCATTGAGAACTACGGGTAACGTATCGGCCAATAACTTTTCCAATGATCGCAATATAGGTGGCCGCTGTTGGAACGGTGACTTAGGCGAGTTGATCATTTTCGATTATGCAATGACCGATAACCAAATCCGGAAAGTGGAAGGCTACCTCGCTCACAAATGGGGCTTGGCCGGTGATTTGATTTCTGGGCATCCCTATGAAAGCGACAATCCGGCCAATGAGATGATCACAATCCATGCTCCGATCTCCGTGGTGAAGGACAAATCGGATTTGGGGAACGACGCGACGCAGACCAATACGGCCAATCAGCCTGGACTTGTAGTGGCAGGGCAAAACAACCTGCACCTCCTCAATTTCGACGGAATGAATGACTTTTTGGAGTTCGATGAAATCGACCCTCTTTACACCGTACTGATGGTGGTCAGGCGGGAAACAGGGAATCAGGGTTCGATTCTCGGTCATGGGACTCGATACGATTTCCGGTCGGGGAATGCAAGAGTTTGGTCCAATGTTTGGACCAACCCGAATCTTTACAATGGCTTGCTTCAGGTGGATGGAAATTTCCGGGATGGATTGAATAGCGATTTCAATAGCGATGCCTTTGCCATTTTAGCCGTCAGAACCAAAGGAATTGGTGGTGCCGTGGCGTCCAATTTCTCCAAAGACGGAGGTAACGGGAGCACTTGGAAGGGAGACTTGGCCGAGTTGCTGATCTACAATGAGGAACTTTCCCTCGAGGATATCCGGAGGATCGAAGGCTACCTCGCTCACAAGTGGGGGCTTACGGGGACGCTGGTAGGCTCGCATCCCTATTATGCGAGTCCGCCGGTTCGAGCTCGTCCCACCGCTCAAACCAAGATTTTCTGGGGCGGAACCGATGGTGGAGGAAACCCTGCGGCTTGGGATAACGTAATCGATTCCGGGGAGGTTTATGTCGGATTGCGAAAACTTACTTCCGGCGTGTCGGTCATCTCTTCTCCTCTTCCGACTCTCGACGGAAATGCTTATCCTGCATCCAATTTGTTGGACGGAAATCTTCCTGTTGACGGTTTTCGTTCCACTTGGACGGCCTGGTATAAGACCGATCCGCTTCTGACCTTCAACTTGGGTAAAGAAAGGGTCATGAATAAAATCCGGATTTATTATCAGCCCTATGAACGATCCGACGAATTAATGGAAATTGGAGTTTGGGTTGCGGATTCGGAAATGCAATTCACCCTGTGGGAAACGATACCGGGACCTTTCAACCCCAAGGGCGTCGGAGTGTTCGAGGAGTACGACATGACTGGAGTAAGTACCCGCGCCATTCGTCTTGAGCCAAAGTTTCAGGGTTGGGGTCATCAGTGGGGGGAGGTCGAGTTTTGGGTACATGACCCAGGTGACTTCGAGGCAAAGGTAGAGGGGCTTGTCGAGGGACAGACTTATTACTACCGAACCTTCGCAACCAATGACGGTGGGTCGGATTGGGCAAGCGACACGATGGTGTTTACCTCCTCGGACAGGGCGAGCTATGATTCCGGCAAGTTGACCATCAATACCTCTTTGGGCACCTGGAACCACAGTGACGGTGATTTCAGGGCGGGCTCGATTGATAGAAAGGTCTTCACCGACTTACTGGGTAATCAGTACGAATATTCGGTTTGTACTTTTACCTTTGATTCAGTTGACTTAAGAGGCAATTTGGAAGTCGAGATCATAGGCGATGCTTCCCTGGAGATTGTTGCCGCGAATGGAGATGCTTTCATCGGCGTACCTCTTTCGTTGACCGGAGGAAGTGGCAGTGAAGATGGTCGGGGCTTGGCTGGATCCGGTGGTTTTTCGGGTGGCAGCGCCAATGGTCGAGGATTGGGACCGGGCGGAGGAATAGGTGGTTCTTTGGCTGGTGGAGCCGGGTATGGCGGATCCGGTGGTCGGGCTACGGCCACGACCGGACTACCCTACGGTGTGGGAAGTTTGGTGGACCTTCTTGGCGGTAGTGGTGGTGGAGGAAGTGACAATACCTATTCCGGGGGCGGAGGAGGCGGAGCCCTCAAAATCGTGGCTTCAGGTAAATTGACTATCGACGACCATCTTTTCTCTATCGGTGGTTCGGGTCAGAACGGTTCGGGTGGAGGATCGGGCGGTGCCCTGTACCTAAAAGGCGGGGAATTGGAACTGACTTCGAATTCCCTCTTGGACGTATCCGGTGGAATCGGTGGTGGCGCCGGTGGTAGAATTTTCCTCGAAGGGACAACTTCGCTTACCAACAATGGACGCAACAATTTGCGCAAAAGCGGTGGGCAGGGAGCCAGTGGTGGCACGGACGGAACGCTTCGCTACGTGAGGCCATCCTATCTGGAGTCGCTCGAATACACGACGGGGACGATTCTTATCGATACCGACAGCGGTACCCTGACCCACTCAAACGGTGATTTGGCTTACGGACTGATTGAAGACCGTTCGTATGTTGATGAAAGTGGTTCCGTTTGGCCTTATTCGGTTTGTCGTTTCAGTTTTACTCAGGTCAATCTGGGTGGTGGTGTCGTAGTCAGCGCAAGGGGGAAAAGCGCCTTGATGTTGGAGGCTTATTCCGGAGATCTTGTAATTGGCGCGAATATCCGGGTGGATGGTGAAGACGCCCAAGCGGACGAAGGTGGAGTAGGTAGCTTGGGAGGCTATTCGGGAATGGATGCGGGTGCTGGTAATGGGGCGGGGCCG
>JAURNO010000429.1 GCA_030830145.1 Verrucomicrobiota bacterium | reverse complement strand
TGGGACGGAAAGAAAAAGCTCATCTATCTCGATGGCAAAGTAGTGGCCGAGGCTGCCTTTGCCGGTACGACCCGCCCGGGTGAGACTGCTTTGCGCATTGGGTCTTATGGGCAGGAAGGAAAGGCCGTGAACTTTTATAACGGGGACGTTGCGATGTGTGCCGTCTACGATCGGGCGCTGAATGATGATCAAGTAAAGAAACGTTTTACCGACCGTGGGTTGAGCGTCCCAAAGAACGACCGATTGCTCGCCTGCTGGGCTTTTGGGGAGGAACGCGGCGTCCAAGTTGCCGATGCGAGCGAGTTCGGGCGGGATGCCCGGATCGTCAACCGGGGAACCTGGATGATCGGGGGACCGAGTTTCAATGCTTCGGCGATTAACCGGCATGATTCTGAATATGACCCGACCAAGGATGAGAAACGTGGACACGGGCTGCGTCTGGCCTCCGACGAAATATACAATGCCCGATGGAAGGTGAACCACCGCTTTCGTGTTCCACCCGATGCCAAGTCGGATGTCTACGCCGGGCGGTTTGATTTCAAGTTGAAAGGCAAGCCCATGAGATACCACACCTTGTTTATCGTGAGGCGTCCCGAGTCCAAGCCAAAGGCCCCGCTCTTGGTCCTCGTTTCCTCCAATACCTGGCTGGCTTACAATTCGGTCCCTTTTCCCGTCAACCACGGCAAGGGCTTGGTCAACATGGGCACGGGTGGATTGGCCAATAGCCACCCCGGAGCGCCCAAGTACAGTTTCTACAGCGACCACCGTAACGGGCAGCCCACCTACAAGGTGGGATTGAAAGTGCCTTGGCCGGCCGGTGGGCCGAACAAGACCTATATTGGCGGCGGGTACAGCCATCTACTCCGGGGCGAGCGCTTTCTGCATCTCTGGCTCGACAAACATGGATACGAGTATGACGTCATCACGGATCGTGATCTTGACCGCAATCCGCAGATCTTGAAGGGATATCAAGCGGTACTGGTGAACGGGCACAGCGAGTATTGGTCCGCCCGCGCTTACGACGGGCTGGACGATTACCTCAAGGCGGGTGGAGCGGCCGTGGTCATGTCAGGCAACACTATGTTCTGGCGGGTGAGCTTCGATGAGACCGGCGAGGTCATGGAGTGTCGAAAATACGGTGGTGGTATCGGCGGCCGAAAATTGGCCAAGATAGGCGAGCTCTACCATAGCCATGATTTCAAACGGGGCAGCTTGATGCGCTTTTGCGGATACCCTGCCTGGAAGCTGGTCGGTTTGGAATGCATCGGATGGGGAGGTGGAAATTTTGCGAACTACCATGTCGACCTGCCTGACCATTTCCTGTTCAAGAAGCCCTATGGGATCGATCTGAAAAAGGGAGAACCCTTTGGCTTTACCAATACGAAAAAGGGTGCCGTCGGACACGAGTACGACGTACGGCTATCGACTTTGCTACGGGCGACCAAGAACCCCGCCCTGAAGGGGCTCGTGGAACCGGAGGGGATCGTCACAATCGCCAGCAGCCAGAGTAATCGAAACGTCCTCGATTTCAATGCCGAGGGACATCGCAAGAGGGTGGGGGACGAGCAAACGATTGCCGAGATCATTTATTGGGAACGTCCCGAGGGCGGCCGGGTTTTTCATACCGGATCCATCGCAACCGCATGGGCCATGTACTATGACGAACCCCTCAGCAATTTGGTCCGCAACGCTCTTCATCACTTCAAGGTGAAGCCGAAGAAGTAATCCCCACTTTGCCTAATTGACTCTCTGCGCAGGACTGGCTCCGCCGTCCTACTTGTTGAGGAAGATCTTGCTTTGCACGATCAAGTGAACCAAGTCCCGCAGGCGGTTACCGTCCTTCTTCAGTTTGGCCGTGATTTGATCGATTTCACCGCGGTCTCCGGCTTCGAGCAGGCGACCGGTGGCGTAGGTCAACATCTTCTTGGTCAGGCAGTGGGCGACTTGTGATTCGCGTTCCATGAGCATGGTTTTGAACTCGGCGAGGTTCTTGATTTCGCGACCGTTCGCCAGTGCTGCTACAGTATCGATCGGGGGCGCTTGCTTGGCTTTCTTGTCCACCTTCGGGTAGTTGTCGCGCCAACGCCCGATCGGGTCAAAACTCTCGAGTGCATAGCCCATGGGATCGATCTTCTGGTGACAACTCCTGCACGCTTCCTGGTTGCGGTGGACCGCCAATTGTTCTTTGAGGGTTTTCACCCCGCGCAGGTCTGGCGAAAGCGGTTCCACGTCGGGCGGTGGTGAGGGTGGGGGAGTGCCGAGAATGTTTTCGAGTACGTATACGCCGCGTACGATCGGTGAGGTGTCCACCCCGTTGGCCGTAACGGTCATGACCGCAGGCATGGTCAGCAAGCCGCCGCGTCGCGTGTCTTCAAGCTTCACCTTCTGCAAGTGCTCGCCTACCACCTTCTGCTTGTAGATCAGTTCACCGAGTAGCTTGTTCATGAAAGTATAATCCGAATCAATGAAGTTACGGATCGGACCATTGGTTTCCAGGAGGTCGCTGAAAAACGCATCGACCTGCGGGATCAGGAAGTCCTTCACTCGGAAGTAATGCCCATAGGGACCTCTTCTGTCCGGCTCCATGCGCCCGAGTTCGTGGAGCTTCAGCCAACGTTCTGGAAAATGTCTGCCAAATGCGGCCGCTTTCGGGTCTTTCAACATCCTCTCGGTCTGACGTCGCAACTCTGCGGGGTTCGACAATTTTCCTGCCCGGGCAAGCTTCATGAGCGCTTCATCAGGCATGGACGACCAGAGAAAATAGCTTAAGCGAGAAGCCAGGGCGAAGTCGTTGAGCTCCCCTTGATTCTGCCGTAGGTATACGAAGTCGGGCGAACAGAGAATGGCGGAGTAAGCTCCTTTCATTGCTTCCTGTTTCGAATTGCCATCCGTCATCAGTTGTTCCGCCAGGTTGACGAAAGTATCCATCTCTCCGGGCGCGACCGGCCGCCGGTAGGCCCGCTCGGCGAAGGCGTGGAAGAGCTTTTTCAGGTCCACCTCTTCGATCGGACCCGTTCCGTACAGGGCGGTGTGGCTTTGGGGCGGCCACTCTTGGGGCATGGGTTCGATACGGTAGCTGTGTACCCGCAGAGTCGGTCCCAGATAGCCTTTCTTGAACAGTACGGCAGCGACCTCCTTCTTGAATTCTTTCTGCTTGCGGTCGATCTTCTCGTATTCTGTCGGATACCATTGTTCGAGCAGGATGTGCCACGCATTGTGCCGGAACCAGGGACCGTTCTCCCAACCGATCCAAGTACTCCACGGGTTGTCAATCCAGGTCTCGAAGGAGAAGGTCCGCTTCTTCCCATCGCCGGGCAAGGTCCAGCTTTTGACACGGTGGTGCCGCGCCCCGCGCTTGTGCTCATTGCGCTGCAGGTAGAGACCGATCTCGAATGATTCTTCGGAATTTTGGCGGCCCTGATGAATAAGACCTCCCTCGCGGACCGTCCAGTTGCCCCATGCATCCGGCTTCGGGTTGTGGGCGGAGACCTCTACGGTGATCCTGTAGTTGGCCGGCCGGCGTATCCCGCCTATATACTTGTCCGGACCGATCCGGTTGTAGCGGTCCCAGCGCTGAAAGACCTCGTCGTAGGTCTCGTTCTTGTCACGCTGATATTTGCCTAGGCTTCCGCCGGCCAGAGCCTTGGTGCAAATCGGCGCGGTGAAGGTTTCCGCTTCAAAAGGTTTTTGCGGCTCGTTGTAAGTCGCCATCTCGATCGTCTCTTCCGCGGCCCCAATAAGCATCTTCAGAAGAAAGTCAGACATCACCAGTTGCTGTCCGATGTTGTCGAAACCCTCCGCCTCTTCATCGTCCTGAAAACTCCGGGTCGGTTCGATCGTCTTCTGTGCGGTGATACCGTTGCCGTTGAAGTCGTAAAGCCCGGAGACCACGGTTGGTTCGAAATCGGGATGATTGACGTAGAACAGGTCACGCAGCGTGTTGCGCAACTCGAATTTGTTGAGCCGCCGGATAACCGCCTGTCCACCCGTGCTCTTGCGGGCCGCGTAGGCCTTTTGCAAAACGGAGGTAAGTCCCTTGATCACTTTGGCATTATCCTCGAAGGGAGGCTGGGGCTGCTTCTTCGGTGGCATCTCCCCGAGGTTGAGCTGATCAAGAATGCCCTGCCAGGCCTCGAGGGTTTGCAGTTCGGAAAGATTGGTGCCGAGCATGTCGAAGCGCAACTCGCCCTTTTGTTTTTCCGGTCCGTGGCACTCGAAGCAGTGGGTCTTGAGAAAGGGTCTGTGCGCTTCCAATTCCGGATCGGCCTTGCACAAGGAAGCAAAACTCAAAAGAAATGAAAATCCGAGAACTTGTTTTTTCACCATTCCCTTTTCTCTTTGGCGCCCTTGTTTTGTAACGCGATAAACCTAGGCCGATTTTATCCCTAGTCCGGTAAGAGTTCCGGTGCTCGTACCGAAGCGGTCGACTTCCAATCCGAAGTTTTGCAGCATTGATAACAAAAGGTTGCACGCCTTCACCCGCTCGAACTTGCCCTCGGGCAAAACGACGTGCTCGCCCAGTTTGAATCCTCCCCCGGCGAGGACCAGAGGCATATTTTTGCACGAATGGGTTCCGGTCGCCATTCCGCAGCCGAAAAGAATCATGGTGTGGTCGAAAAGCGTGCCTCCGTTGATCGGGTCTTCCTTCCCTTTCAACAGATCGATAAGGTAAGCCATTTGAGCGATTTGGTTGCGCTCGATTTTCTTCAATGCATCGGTATGGTCCGGGCGCTCTCCATGATGAGAGAAGCCATGATAACCTCCCTGCAGACCGAAGTCGCCGTTGGCAAACCCACTCGCGAGGGTCATGATGCGGGTGGAATCGGTTTCGATCGCCAGGGCCATCAACTCCATCATGATCTTCATTTCATCCGCGGTCTGCGGTTGGGGGCGCGGCTCCTGCATTTCGGTAGCAGGCTTCGGCCGGTCGAGCCAGGGCTCCTGCAAATCGATCTTCTTTTCCAAGCTGCGAACGGAATCCAGGTATTCGGCGAACTTCTGTTGATCCTGTTTTCCCAATTCACGGTTCACCGCCTTGGCTTTGTCGAGAACCGAGTCCAAAATGCTACCATGTCGTTTTAGGCGCAGTCGCTCCTGTTTCCTTGCCTCGGGGGAGTCCTCCAGAAACAGCTTGCGATACATGGCCGTGACGTCGATCGAAGGCACCTGCACGCCTGTGCGGGTGAAACTGGTTTTGTTGCCTTCCTTCACTTTCAGGGTCATGGACGGATAACGGGTCGCCGCGCCGACGAATTCGGCCGCTTTCTGATCCATGCTTATGTTCCCCTCGGGGAAGCTCGATGACATGTCCGGACGGATTCCGTTTAGAAAGGTCGGTACGCAAGCATGTCCCCCGGTCAGGCCGTGATCGAGGTTGGAGAACACGTTGAAATCCTTGCGATGCTTGGCCAGTGGCTGAAGCGTGGGCGAGAGCTCGTAGTCGGTCCCACCGGTTGTGGGAAAGAATGCCTTCTGGTAGACCCCGTAGTTGTTCGACAGGCAGACCATCCGCTTCACGGCTTTTTTGCCATCGGCCGCCCGGGCGACCGGAGAGAGGGATTCCATCATCGGAAGGGCGATCGCCACTCCCCCTGCGCGCAGGAAGTTTCTTCGGGTCAATGTGGTTCTCATGAAAATGTGCGTTTAAAGTGTTACTGGTGAAGAACCTAGATTGAAACACCTAAAAAATGGCATTTCTAACACGAAAAACAGGACATCTAGCGTTTTTTCGGGGGGGACAAGGTTTGCGATTTCCCCTTTTTCACATCATTGCAAAGACGGAAGGAAGGATTCACTAATATTCTCGACCACGGAAGAACCGCAGATCATAACTTTGGTACCCAGGCAATGCTCGGGCAAGCTTCTGGTATTCAAGTCCATTCGATTATGTCCAACATCATAAACCGTCTCTCAATCCTAATTGCTCTATCAAGCTTTGGAGCTTTATCCGTTCAGGCAGACCAATCCTTGCGGGCCGGGGCTCATATCGAGGACGTGACGGGTTCCTTTGACTCCTACATAGTCAGCGGAGGTTTCACCGAGCGCAAGCGTGGGAAGATGAACCCCGGGGATCTCAAGGCCCGCTGCTTCGTTCTTCAGCGGGGCAAGGTGAGCATCGCGATCGCCATCGTCGACAGCTGCATGATCCCCCGGACCGTTTGCGACGAAGCGAAGAAGTTAGCCTCGAAGAAAACGGGCATACCGACCGACCGCATTCTCATCGCCGCGACTCATACTCACAGCGCCCCGAGCGTAATGAATTACTGCCTCGGGACGAGGGCCGACCCCGCCTACACCAAATTCCTACCACCCAAGATTGCCGAGGGCATACGGCAGGCCCACGCCAAGCTGGAATCCGCCCGCATCGGATGGACCCAAGTCCGGGCACCGGGGTTCACTCATTGCCGCCGCTGGATTACCAGGCCGGACCGCATGCAATTCGATCCCTTTGGCAACCGGACCGTCCGAGCCATGATGCACCCGGGCTACATGAACCAGAATTACGTCGGGCCATCCGCGCCAATCGATGATGAACTCTCGGTGATCTCCATTCAGACCGCCGAAGGCAAGCCTCTCGCCGTGCTGGCCAACTTCTCGATGCATTACCATGGTGGTGGCGGACCAGCTGATTACTTCGGTCTCTTTGCCGACCGCTTGGCCAAGCGCTTGGAATCCGAGGGACGCATTCCGGTCTGCGCCATGTCGCAGGGCACGAGTGGCGACCTGCACTGGATGAATTACGGCAAGCCCAACAAGGGATCGAACGTATCACGCTATGCGGATGACCTCGTCCAGCTGTCGATTCAGGCGCTGGAGAACATGCGCTACCAGGATGCTCCTCCTTTGGCGATGGATCAGAAAGTCATCACCTTGTCGCGACGGTTGCCCGATGCCGAACGTCTTGCTTGGGCCGACAAGTTGCTCGCCAACATGAAGGATCGTCGCCCTAAAAATCGGCCCGAGGTCTACGCCGAACAGGCTCGGTTCATTGACGAGAACCCGACCGAAAAGCTGGTGCTTCAAACCCTGCGGATTGGCGACCTGGGGGTCACCACGCTTCCCAACGAGGTCTACTCGATCACCGGTTTGAAGCTGAAGGCACGCAGTCCGTTTTCCGCTACCTTCAATATC
>JAURNO010000428.1 GCA_030830145.1 Verrucomicrobiota bacterium | reverse complement strand
GATGAAACCACTAGAGCTTTTTCTGAGCTATGATTGAGGTTGAAAATTTGTGCGGCGATGTATGCCCACGCGGATCTCGTGTTGGCCCACTCCCTCCAATTCTCCGCTCGACCGAGAGCAACGAGTGCAAGGTCTGCTGAATGATTTCTGAGGTAAGCAAGGGCAAGTGTAATGCGAGTCCGCATAGTGTTGTGTTCGCTATGGAATACTTTTGCCTCTGCTATTAATTGGTCTAGTTTTTGGGAGGGTGAAGGAAGATGCGGATTGAGTAATTCGAAATAAAGGTAAGACTCAGAAAAAGCAGCGTTGCTGTCTTCTGTTTGGGCAAGCCTTCCCATCCAACCCAGCAAATCTTTCAGTGATGCGGAGGCAGACCGATGCTGCATCAACTTTTGAAGTGCGAAACGTTTGTGAATCGGCTTGTCGATTAACTTTTCGAGAATGTGAACCAAGCTTGGTATGTCGTCCGAGTTTTCCAAATATTGGCAAATTCCTCGCACTTTTCTATAATCTTCACCTAAAACAGGAATCAATCGGTCCAATATGGCCGAAGCTTCTTTGAAATTGCCGGCTAGGGCAAAGGCTCTAGCCTCTACGAGAAATCTCCACCTTTGAGGGATTATCGGCGAATTCCTAACTTCGCGATGAATGCTTTCGGTATCATTGAGATGCGCAAGAGCGTTCATTCTTATTTTAAAGAGGTTTTCGTCTACTTTAGCTTTGGAGGTGGGTAAATAACTAAGAAGGTCTCGAAAGTGTCGTAATCGAGCCAACCAATTCGAAAAAATAAGCAGATCCTTGGGATTCTCCAAATCGAATAGTTCAGAGCAATTTTTGATGATTACTTTTTTTTCCTTTTCGCTGGGTGAGGAAGCGACTCGTAGTGCATGAACGCGAAGGAAGTCGATAGGCTGTGCATGCTTGTTCGCTTGAAGAAGCTGAATACATTTGTTCAGGCTTCCGGAAGAGAGGGGTTGCATCAGGTGTAGTAAAGTCATGTGCCTAATCGCTTCTAGTCCGGTTTCATCTCTTTGAGCGGAGAGCCCAGCCAACGCCTTCCCAATGCTGGGGAGTTGAGATACTTCTTTGAGGTGAACCGAAAGGCGAGTAAGAAGAAATAAAGCCTGTGGATGCCCAGGGTGTCTTTCTAAAAGTCTTTTGACTTGCCTAAGGGCTTCGATTTGGTTCCCGGTCTCAGCCAATAAATTACAAACCATGAGTGCATTTTTGGGATCATCGATCCAATTGTTGGACATGGTCAGTCTTTTCATTTGCGTAAAAGCCACTTCACCTGCCCGTTTACGGTGCAAAGGCGAAAGGGTGTCGTCCCTCAACGTGGTCAGGCTTTTTTCGAAAATATTGATTCTTTTTTCAATTTCATCACCCTGGTCCACCAATTTTGCCGACCAGTTCTCCAATGCCACGGAAGGATTTGTTCGGAAAAGCAATAGGTTGTAGTTCTCAAAAGTATCTTCGTTTTCAGGATCGAGTAGGAATGCGATCTTGGCTTTGCGAACGCCGTCCTCCAGCAAACCGCTTCGCTTGTCGATAGATTCGTCTAGGTAAACTTGCGACTGCAGACGCATTTTGTCTGATTTCCATGAACGCAAGTGGGGCATGAAGAAATCGACGGATAAAAAGACAACAGTGAAGATGAAAAGGAAGAGAAGCGAAGTAAGGTAACTAAGTTTGTATCGAATCATCCTTTAGTTGCTCAAAGAGGCAGTTCTTTCTAGTTCACTATTCATCATCTCCTCGATTATTGAGTCGAGATCATGAGACGGGGACCAACCTAGTTCTTTCTTCGCTTTGCTAGCGTCTCCACAAAGAGTGGTTTTTTCAGTAGGTCTGAAAAAACGTGGATCGTATTCAAAAAAATCTTCGAAGGTAAGATCGAGAAGTGAAAAGGCTTTTTGGCAAAACTCTCTGACAGTATGAGTTCGTCCGGAAGCAACCACGAAATCATCGGGTTTGTCAAACTCCGTGATTTTTCTCATGGCATTCACATAGTCCTTTGCATGACCCCAGTCTCTTTCGGAATCCAAGTTTCCCAACTTAATGACGTCCGATTGACCGCGATGAATTGCAACGGCTTGTGAAATGATTTTCCGGGTTACGTACTCCTTACCTCTGCGAGGTGATTCGTGATTGTAGAGAATTCCAGAACAGGCGAAAACACCCTCGTTTTCCCTAAATGATTTACAAATATGAAAGCCTGCTAACTTTGATATCCCATAGATTGAGCGAGGATTGAAAGGAGTGGATTCATTTTGCGGGGATGTCTCTGCATGACCGAAGATTTCGCTTGAGGCGGCAAAATAGAAACGGCATTCAGGAGCGAATCTCATGACCGCCGACAAAAGAGCGTGAGTGGATCCCAAATTAGTGTCCAAGGTCGCGTATTCCTGTTCGATTTCATAGGAAACGAATGATTGGGCTCCCAGGTGATAAAGGAAATCGGGTTTGATCTCACGGACAACCTCGAAAAGTGCAGTTTGACTTTCCAAAGAGCAGGGGTGGAGTGTCAATTTATCCAAAAACGGGGAAATCCGAGTCAGCTTGACATGGGGGACTTCCAAGGAAGTTCGGCGGACCAATCCATGAACTTCACAACCTTCATGTACAAGGCTTTCAGCCAAGTAAGAACCGTCTTGCCCTGATATTCCGGAGATTAAGACTCTGGGCATTGATGTTATTATTTCAAGCTACCGCCCTTGGCCGTTTGCTCGTTGCAAGGCCAATCAGGCAAGAAGATGGGGTTTGTTTTAGGCAAATTTATCCGATGCCCATCGGGTGAGCGCTGGGAAAATCTACAATATCCTCGTTAATTTCGACCTCTCGGGGTTGTCCGAGGATTTCAAAAAGTATCTTTATTCTTTCTCGGGCGGGTATCAATTGAGTAACTGTGCCTTCACCTCCGGCAAAAAGACCTGAAATGACGGTTACTTTATCTCCTACCTTGTGAGGTTGGTCGGGGATTTCCAAGAGTCCATCGGGCGAAATGAGTCGTAGCTCGATCATTACTTGCGGTGGGACATGGACGGGTACTTCCTTACGCCTTACGACATACCCAACGCCCCTGGCATAATGCACGTTTCGGATATGCAAAATTGGGTCAAACCGAGCAAACATGTAGCCAGGGAAAAGAGCTTTGGCCGAAAAAACTTTAGCTTTAGGAGGACGGATTGTCCGAGGTAAAAAAACTTCAACGTTTTGAAGGGTTTGCAACGTTGCAGCGGCTACCGTTTCCATCCGGGGTTTGGTTCGGATGCAATACCAACCTTCGGACCAATCCTTCAGTTCTTCTTGGGTTTGGTTCATAACTTCAGTAGGCCAGCGAGGGCGGGAAGCAAACGTCCGCCTGCTTTTGTGAGCCGTCTTAGTTTTTCAATGCGAACTGCATAAAATTCATCTTCTTCAGGCGATTGCTCCGGAAGTGATTTTTCCATCCGACTGATTCGATCTTTTGCACTATCCAAGTGGGGCATGATTTCGTCTTTGATAAAGTTTGAAAACAATCTCCTGAATTCAGTTTCTGCAAAGTAATGATCCCTGCGGTCTCCTGCAACATAAGCGGTTCGTACCGCCTTCAGGGAACGGAGAGTACGAAGGCCCTGACTAGCGGAACCAATACTTATTCCAAGCCGGGAAGCGATTTGATCCATCGGCAGAGAGTCTTTGGAGAAATACAGCAATCCATAAATTTCTCCAACCGATCGGGGCATCCCTAACATGCTCATCAGGCGGACGAAAAAATCGATTGATTCGAGTTCGAGGTTGCGTGCGTTAATTGTAGTGTTTGATTCTGCTTGAAGATTTGCCGGCACCGTCATCCTTTCATTCATTTCAAAAAAAAATGAAATAAGCAAGTTATTACTTTAGTGAAAGGGCTGAGCGAGGTTTTGATACCGTATCGTCTAGGGCAAATAGTTCCTTGCAGTGTATTTGGATTTTCGGCATTGTATATTTGCTTCTAAATTTTCTTATGCCCAACCATAGAGATCGTGGATATGCTCTCATGCACAAGTTATTTCTGCTTGTGTTTGTTTTTTCGTGGTTTTGGTTTTGTTTGTATCTTTGGGAGGAGTGGGAGTACTCCTTGATTAATCTGCCTTGGAATTATGCGTTAGTTGCCGGTGCGGGCCTCATCGTTTCGACTTTCGGTACACTTCAAAACTACGGGTCTTTTTTCATCAAGAGCGGATGGCGAAGAATTCGTGAATCCGTCATGAAGGCTAATTTTCAAACCTCTCTCATCGCCTTTTTCGTTTTTGCATCTTATTTTGCAACCAAGGACAAGGAAACTAGTCGACTTTTCTTGGTTTTTTATCTTTCCACATGTTGGCCTTTGTTGGTCAGTTCTAATTTTGCGCTCCCTGGGCTTTTTAAACGGTTGATCGGATTCCGCTCGATTAGCAAGAGAAGCGTTATCCTCGGAGAAGCCACTGCGTTGGACGGACTGAGCAATTGGATAACCAGGCATTCGAGCCATGGCTTTAGTTTTGCGGGAACCTTTTCAACCTGCGAAAAGGCACCGAGTACCGTTCAACTGCCATGGCTCGGTTCTTACGCCAAACTTGAAGTTTTTTTGCAGAAGAATAATATTCATCAACTCGTCATTTTGCCTGACCGAAACATGGACGACTGGATCCCTGTTGTTACGGATTTGGCTAGCCAACACGGTTGCAGGGTACTTATTTATAATTCACTGTCCGGCTTTTTCGATTCCCGCCTAGTTTTTGTAGAGGAATCGGGAAGACAGTTTTTCTCTTTGCAAAACGAACCTTTGGAAAGCCCTTTTAATCAAATGCTCAAAAGATCCTTTGATCTGTGCATAAGCTTGCCTGCTCTTCTTTTCATTCTTCCGCTTTGTATGGTGGTTGTTAAGATGTTCCAAGCAATTCAGGCATCCGGGCCCTTGTTCTTCAGGCAAGAGCGGGTTGGCTTGGCCGGCAAGCGATTCGTCATATGGAAATTCAGATCGATGGTGCATGATGAAGCCAAGACCCGAGACGAAGCGATACAAGCCTCTCCCGGAGATAAGAGAGTGTTTGGTTTCGGACGCTTTATGCGCCGATTCAGCATCGATGAAGTTCCTCAATTTTTTAATGTTTTGAAAGGAGAAATGAGCTTGGTTGGACCGAGACCTTATTTGGCTGAGCATGATTATCTCTTTCAGCGTGACTACAAAGCTTACCGTATTCGACAATTCGTAAAACCCGGCGTGACGGGCCCTGCCCAATGCAGGGGGTTGCGTGGCGAGTTTACGGATCCTGCACTTGTTCGCCAAAGGATCGAGCTTGATTTCAATTATGTCGGCAATTGGTCGATTTGGTTGGATTTTGAAATCGTTCTCAGGACGGTTGGTCAAGTTTTGTTCCCTCCCAAAAGCGCTTGCTGAAGCATTTGTGAATCCTTCCGTAAGAGGGGATGGTCCGACAGTCGGCAAAAAGAGAATTCTTGGTATCGACTTTTTTTCAGGTTCGTTGTCGGATGCCGTTTTTGAAGCAAATCGCGGCGGTTTGTGTGTTGCTCCGTCTGGTCCGGGATTAGCGGATGATTTTCTTAAGTGTTCCTTCTATTCACGTGCGGTGACTCAAGCCGAGTTGGTTTTGCCGGATAGCGGGTTGATGTGTTTATGGGCCAATTTTTTCACCCGTAAACCAATCAAAAGGATTTCGGGTTTGGCTTTTTTGCGGGCCTATCTTTTCGATAATAATGTTTCGCTTCAAGATGCCTTTTGGGTCATGCCCGATCAGAAGCAAAGCGAAGCCAGCCGTAAATGGATTAACAAGGAGCTTGGACAGTTTATAGAAGAGGATGCGTGTTACGTCGCTCCAACCTATGCCAGGAGCGGTGAGATCGAAGATCTTGAGCTCTTGGCTCAACTTCGAGAAATTCGTCCCAAGACGATTTTTATCCAACTTGGAGGTGGGGTGCAGGAAAGACTCGGTTTTTATCTGCGTGAAAACCTTTCCTTTTCCTCCGTCATATTGTGTACGGGAGCTGCCTTGGCATTTCTTTCGGGAACACAGGCGAGAATACCGAATTGGGCGGATCGATTTTACATGGGATGGATGGTGCGGTGTTTGGTCAATCCGAAGGTATTTGTTCCCCGGTATCTCAAGGCTTTCACCTTAATCGGTCTTTTGGCTAAAAATGGAAGCGCTCTCCCCGAGGCAGTTGACTCGTTTTCTCATAATTGAATTGCTCGGGTATGAAACGTCCGAATGAAATAACAATGCATGGAAGTGGAAAAAAAGCCTCGGTCAAAGCTCTTGGTTGTCGCCTCAACCAGTATGAAGCATTGGCAATGGAAGGAAAACTGAAAGCCGCCGGCTATGAGATTGTGTCCTATGGGGAGGACGCCGATTTGGGTGTAATTAACTCTTGCACCGTAACGAATGAGGCTGATGCGAAATCAAGAAACGCAATTCGACGTTTCATTCGTAAAAACCCCGAAGCAATGACGGTTGTCGTCGGGTGTTATTCGCAAATGGCCGCTAACCGAATTGCTATGATTGATGGGGTTGATTACGTCATAGGCAATCATGATAAGTTGAATTTCCTAGATTATCTTGCTGATGATAAGCCGGTATCTCCCGTTATTGTAAGGGAAAGAATCAGTCGAGAAGATTTCAGCATCGGTTTTGTCGGGGACCCTGATTTTGAGCAAAGAGCCAACCTCAAAATTCAAGACGGATGCGACTTTATGTGCTCCTTCTGCGTAATTCCTTTCGCCCGGGGAAGGGCCCGCTCACGAGATTGGGAGGATTTGTTCGAGGAGGTAGGACAAATGATAAGAAAAGGCGTACGTGAGTTCATTCTTACAGGTGTAAACCTGGGGACTTATGAATCCAAAGGGAATGATTTTCTTGCCTTGGTTGAAGCTTTGGCCGATCTACAAGGGGTTGACAGGTTGAGAATAAGCAGTATCGAGCCGACAACCATACCGGAAGAGCTTTTTGACATGATGGCTGACCCTGGTCATTCACTTATGCCATACTTGCACATACCAATGCAGTCCTGTTGCGATCGAACCCTTGCCGGAATGAAAAGAAAATATGGCATGAAGGAAATGACTGACTTTTTTGATAGAGCCACTCAAGCAATTCCTCAATTGTGCCTTGGTACCGACCTGATGGTGGGTTTCCCAGGGGAAACGGAAAGCGAGTTTGAGGAAACTTGCGACCGCTTCCTCGAGTTGCCCTTTGCTTATTGTCATGTTTTTACTTTTTCAGAGCGGGCAGGGACACCGGCTGCTAAAATGGATAAGCAACTGCAAATGGAGGAGAAGCGCTTGCGTAGCGCTCGTTTGCGCAGACTCTCCGCGGCCAAGAGGATGAGCTTTCACGAAAAGCAACTGGGACAGGTATTTCGAGTGCTTTTGGAAAACCCCAAGGACGAATTTTATTCAGGTTACACAGATCATTACGTCAGGGTGGTCGTTCCCCAGTCTATCACTGGGCTGGAAAACCGAATGGCTCTCGTTAAAATGGAAAAATCTACACCGGAGTTTATCGAAGGCAGGCTGCTTTCATACGAGGGTAGTGACGAGGGATTGGTATTTCCTTGACCTAGCATCATCGGGTTTATCCTTTGAGCTTGCCCAATTACTCATGAGCCTGTCTTTATCGCTTGATGGCGAAAATCTTACTTTGTGATGGGCACAATTTAGCCTTTCGGGCCTTTTACGGTATCCGCGAGCTCAGTCGTTCGGACGGTTTTCCCACCAATATGGTTCATGGTTGGTTACGCTCCTTTTGGAGACTTGAGGATGATTGCTCGCCGGACCAAATTTGGGTGTTTTTCGATAAAGGTGGTTCCAAGCGAAGAGAAGATATTTTGCCTTCCTACAAAGCTAATCGAGGTCTTCCACCAGATGGTTTCTCCGAGCAATTGACCTGGGTGAAGCGTTTGACGACGGCTCTCGGATATGGTTGGAGAGAGCAGGAAGGATTGGAGGCAGATGATCTTATTGCCTCGGCCGTTCGCAAAAAGTCGGCAGAGGAAAATAATTTGCTTATCGTAAGTTCCGACAAAGACTTAAGTCAGTTGGTGAGTCCAAATACTAAGCAACTTCTCCCTCCTCCTACCGCCAACCCCAAGTTGGGTTGGCGTTTGCTTGATGAGGCTGGGGTGAAAGACAAGTTCGGTGTTCCTCCGTCTGGCATTCTTGATTACCTTTCGATTATAGGAGACCAATCCGATAATATTCCCGGTCTTCCGGGAGTGGGACCGAAGACTGCTCTCAAATGGATGAGTGAATATGGGGACTTGGAGGGTATCATTGAAAACGCCGGACGTTTGTCTCCAAAGAGATTTTGTAGCCTAGTCTATGAAATGAGAGCCGATTTGCTCAGGAATCGGGAGCTTGTCCGCTTGGAGTCTGATGTTGATTTGGACATGAGTGACTGTCCGTCGGTCAATAGGGAGGAAATAAAAGAAATTTTGCTCGAATTGGAAATGAACAAATCCTGGGAAGAGTCCTGTCGTCGATATAGTTGATTCATCCACTTCAATTTTCTTGCTATGATCGATCAAAAAGGCTGTTTTAGGAGCCTTTTAAAATGTGCGCGCTACTAAATTTCGGTCTTCCCAAGGGTAGCTTGGAAGAACCCACTGTCAAGCTGTTCGGCAAAGCTGGATTTCGAATAACGAAGGGATCTCGCTCTTACACTCCTTGCTGGGATGATCCAGACCTCGAAGGTCGCTTTGTAAGAGCACAGGAAATGAGCCGGTATGTTGAAGACGGTTTTTTTGATTGCGGTCTAACTGGAAGAGATTGGGTGAAGGAAAACGATTCCTCAGTCGAAATCGTTGCTGACCTCATTTACAGTCGTGCCTCAAACCGCATATCCAAATGGGTTCTTGCCGTACCCGAGCAATCTGAGATCCATACAGTTTCCGATTTGAGCGGCAAGACGATCGCAACTGAATTGGTTAACGTAACTCGTTCTTACCTCGATGAAAACGGGGTCGAAGCAGAAGTCGAGTTTTCCTGGGGAGCAACGGAGGTAAAAGTTCCTGAATTGGTTGATGCGATCGTGGACCTTACTGAAACTGGAAGTTCACTTCGTGCAAACAAGCTTAGAATCGTGGATGTCCTCATGGAGACCAACACTGTTCTCATCGCCAACAAGTCCACTTGGGCGGACCAGGAAAAAAGAGCGAAAATCGAAAATATTGCCCTCATGCTCAGTGCTGCTCTGGAAGCTGACACCAAGGTAGGGCTCAAATTCAATCTTGAAAGATCAAAGTTGGATGAAGTGTTGCAGAAGGTTCCCTCCCTGCGCAAACCTACTGTATCCTCCTTGAGTGACGAATCATGGATTGCTTTGGAAACGGTTATCGAGAAAAAAGTTTCCCGTGAGTTGATTCCTATGCTCAAGAGAATGGGAGCCGAGGGAATCGTTGAGTTTCCTTTGAATAAAATCGTACCCTGAGCACAACTCCCTAATAAGTTGTGGCTTTTTGCTTTTTTGCACTTGCGTGATGCAGTCTTTGAGTATTTGTTGATCGCTTGCCCAAATTTGTTCTTTATAACTAGTTAATATCAACCTTTAACCCCATTTTTCCCAGCTGTTCGCTTAAGTTAGCGATTTTGCACTGGTGAATTTGGACTAAAATTATATCTCACTATGAGTGCTTTGATGGAAGAATTGCTCCAAGAGAGCAAAATCGAATTATTAAAAGAAGGTTCCGTAATCTCCGGGACCATAATGGAAATCAGACCTACCGAAGTCGTAATTGATTTTGGTGGAAAAGCCGAAGGTACTATACCTGCCCATGAATTCCTTGATCTTGGTGAGTTGGAGATCGGATCCGACTTGGAAGTTTATTTGGAGCGATTGGAGGATCGTGATGGTAACCCTCAACTTTCCTTCGACAAAGCCGAGCAAAAGAAGAATTGGGAAAAGATCGTCAATACTTGCGAGGAAGGTTCGGTTATAACTGGCCGCGTTCGTTCCAAGGTAAAAGGCGGACTTGTGGTCAACATCGGCGTAGATGCCTTTTTGCCTTCATCTCAGGTCGATATTCAAGCTCCCAAGAATTTGGATCAATTCGTGGGCCAAACTTTCGATTTTAAAGTCGTCAAAATCAATCGGGAACGAAAAAACATTGTCGTTTCACGTAGAGAACTCATTGAAGAAAGACGACAGGACAAGAAGCGTGAAATTCTTTCCAAGATCAAACCAGGCGAAACTCGCCGTGGAATGGTCAAGAACATCACTGATTACGGTGCTTTCATTGATTTGGACGGTCTCGACGGT
>JAURNO010000029.1 GCA_030830145.1 Verrucomicrobiota bacterium | reverse complement strand
GGAACTTGGGATGCAATCCAAAGAAGGCCCGATTTCTTTGCCGCCGCCGTTCCCATCTGCGGAGGAGGCGACAAGAGTTTCGGGGAAAAGCTCAAGGGGCTTCCGGTTTGGGCATGGCACGGAGACAAGGATAGGGTGATCAAGCCCAGCCGTTCACGGGACATGATCGAGGCAATCAAGAAAGCCGGCGGAAACCCGAAGTATTCAGAGATTAAGGGACGCGGACACAATTCCTGGACCGATGCATGGAATTCGGAGGAAATGTGGGAATGGCTCTATTCTCAAAGAAGAAAATAATCCCCTGCCTGATTTTCAAAGACCCAAGGCACACCTCGGGTTGCGATCCACGAGGGCAATGATCTCCTCCTCGCTCAACCCAAGTTCTTGAGAAAGGTTGTGGAGAATTCTTGGCATCGTAACGGTGGATCCAGCAAGGTTGGGTGATCCGGGCCGACGGGCAACTCCATCCTCGTCGACTTTGACCGAAATGCCAGAGATCTCATGCATACCCGGACCTAGAGTTGCAGCGGAAATGGCATCGGTCGTCATGATCGAACGATCGACCCCCACCAAGTCCAAGTAATTTTTCAGGGCGAAAAAGTCGATGTGCACCCCGTCGGGGATAAAGCAAAACCAAAGGTGTTCTCGCAGGGCAAGGAAACGCTGCAAAACATTATCGTGTCGGGGAAGTTCAACCGGACAGCCATTGCCAAAGTGGGTAACCATGCTCAAGCCTCTGTCAATGGCAGCCTTCAACTCGTCGATCGAAGGATCGCAATGCCCTGCCGAAACGATCACTCCCTGCTCTACGAGAAACTTCGTGACGACGCCTCCAGAATCCTGCTCGGGCGCGAGCGTAAGCAGTTTCACCAGTCCCTCGCCAGCCTCAAGAATGGCTTGAGTATCCTCCAGGCAAGCGGGACGAACGAGCTCAGGTTCGTGGGCCCCGATGTAGCCTAGCTTAGGATTGAGAAACGGTCCCTCGATGTGAAAGCCGGCAATCACCTGTCTGGCGAGTTCGTCCTCCTCCCGCAAGCAAACCAAGTTCGAAAGCTTGGCCTTGAGACTTCGTAAGTCGTCGGTAATAAAGGTGGCGAGAACCCCATCCACACCATCGTCGGCCAAAGTGCGACAAGCATGATGGAGCTGTTCGGCATTGAGGAATGAGGAACAGAAATCGGTTCCAGCGTACCCGTTTACCTGCAGGTCAAAAGGTTTCACATCAGGGAGGCGGCAGCCGCATCAAGAAAAAGATGGCAATCGGGATGTTCCTGGAGAATGGAAGCCGGCACCTCCGGAGTAATGGTTCCCTGGGTTGCGTTTTTCACGGCCTCGGCCTTGCGCTCGTCGGGAACGGTGCAAACAATTGCGTCGCTCTTCATGATTTGACGAACGGACATGGAAATGGCTCTCTTCGGGACGGAGTCAAAAGCGGGAAACCAGCCCTCGCCGAATTGTTGTTGCCGGCAAGCCTCGTCCAGATCGACCAGCATGTATGGGCGTTCGGTTTCGAAATCCGCTGGTGGGTCATTAAAGGCCAGATGCCCGTTTTCGCCAATTCCCACAAACGCAACATCGATCGGAGTTTCCTGAATAAGGAGGCTCGCCCGTTGGCACTCGCCCTCGGGATCAACTTCGCCATCAAGAAAGTGAAAGGCCGCGAGCGGGAGAGGCAGTTTGCTCACGAAACGTTCCCAAAGGTACTTCCGGAAGGATGCATCATGAGAGATCGGGAGCCCGACGTACTCGTCGAGATGAAAACCCGTCATCTTATTCCAAGGCAAATCCGCCTGGGCCAGTTCCGCCAAGGTCTCGAACTGGGACGCCCCTGTGGCCACGATAAAGGAGGCGGAACCTTTTGTGCTCAGAGCTGCCTGCAACTTGGATATTCCATGAGCGGCGGCGGCTTTGCCCATCTCTTGCTTGGTTGAAAAAATTTCCGTGTTCATGATTTTGCCATTTGAACTGATTGACCGAGTCTTGTCCAAAGTAATGAGGTTTCAAAGAAAATAGATCTCCCTGCGTTTATTCTTTTCGATTGATCCGATGAGGTGGAAACCCTCAAAGAACGCTTAAACCAAAAGAGGGTAAGGAATGCCTTTTTCGTTGCCAAAGAAGTCCTTTCTGAAACGAATTCGTTACATACATTTATGGAAACGGTAGATTACATTGTGCTCTTCGGTTATTTCGCTGGTATGGCGGCCATTGGCATTTGGGCCATGAAGCAAGTAAAGGGACAAGAAGACTACTTCATGGGAGGTAGGCGCTTCGGGAAACTTTTCCAGACCTTCGCTGCTTTTGGGGCCGGCACGGGGTCGGCCGATCCGGTGAACACCGCCCGAGGAACGTTCGCCAATGGTATGAGCGGGATGTGGGGAGTGATGTACTGGTTATTCGTTACCCCCATGTACTGGATAAGCGCCGTCTGGTATCGGCGCATGCGATGCCTCACTCTCGGGGACTGGTTTGTAGAGCGCTATCAGTCCAAACGCATGGGAGTGGCCTATGCCATTTTCGGATGTTTCTACTACATGGTCTACGGAGCCATGCTCTTCACCGCCATCGGCAAGGTCTCGGTTCCGTTGGTTGGACCCGAGCTTTTCGGAGTGCAAACCGAGTATGTCCTCGTCCCGGTCGTGGCCATTGTCGTGACGTTGTATGGCGTATTGGGAGGGATCGCAGCGGCCTACTGGACCGATCTCATCCAGGGGGTATGCATCATTCTCTTGTCAGTACTGCTGATCCCTTTCGGATTGAATGCCGTGGTGGAAAAATTTGGTTCTCCAGGTGATTCCTGGACCGATGGCTTCCGGATCATGCACGAGCAGTTGCCGGCCAGTAACTTTACGATCTTAGGAGGGGACGCAGCGAGCGAATTCCCCTTGTACGCCATCGTGGTCATTGTGATCATGAATATGATCGGCATCGCCCTAACCCCGCACTTCATCGTAACGGGAGGGGGAACCGCCAAGAGCGAACAAGACGCCCGTATCGGTCTTGTGACGGGAAATTTCATAAAACGTTTTTGCACCATCGGTTGGGTCATCACCGCCCTGATCGTTCTTACTTTGTTTGGCGACGACATGGCCCTCATGAAAGACGCCGATATGGCTTGGGGAACCGCAACCAAAGAATTGCTTGGGCCTTTAGGGATAGGTCTCGTCGGTCTTATGCTAGCCTGTTTGCTGGCCGCCCTCATGAGTAGCGTAGACTGCTATATGCTCGTTTGCTCGGCCCTGGTCGTCCGTAACTTCTATGTCCCTTTCATCAACCCCCAAGCAGGAGAAAAGGAATGCCTGCTTTTGGGCCGGGCGACCGGTGGAATCGTGGTATTGGGGGCGGTTGTCATTTCGGTGACGATGTTGGACATGTTCAAGCAACTTGAATTAACTTGGGTCGTCCCCATGACCTTCGCCGCTCTCTTCTGGGTAGGTATGTTTTGGCGCAGAGCGACGACAAAAGCCGGGTGGATTACCATCGTATTCTGCATCCTGACTTTTTTTGTTTTTCCCAGACTCATACCGGCCGTGGCTCCCAGTTTGCGAACCGCTCCCGAACTTATTCAGTCCAACCTCAAAACAGAAACCGGCGGAGGTAAATCAATCTACTGGAGCGGCGGATTGGAAGAGAAAGAAGGCACACTTACGGGGGTTGGTTCCTTTCGCTTCGATATGCTCGCTTACGAAAAGATTCCCGGTGTGGATCTGACTACGGTAAGCAACGCCGCCTTGAAAACTTTGGAGTTCCCATTCAAGATCATCGCGCCTTTCCTCGTCATGATCCTTGCCAGTCTTCTGACCAAGCCGAACGACAAGAAAGCATTGGACCGGCTCTATGTAAAACTGAAGACTCCGGTTGATCCGGTTCCCGAAAAAGACCAAGCCGAAATTGAGAAAAGCTATGCCCAGCCCGACCGGTTTGACAAAAACAAACTCTTCCCCAATTCCAACCTCGAATTCCAACGACCAACCCGATACGACGTGATTGGCATCATCGCTCGCTTCGCGCTTTGTTTCGCCATTATAGGCTTGGTGCTTCTTGTCGCTCGAATCGGAACCTGACCGGAATTCCAAACCTTTGCCAACCTTCATCGCGAATCATGAATCCGACTGCAAATTTGATTTCCCTACTTTTTCTTTTATCGAGGAACGCATTGACCTTCGCGTTTAGCGTAGGCTTGGCAACCGCCCAATCCCAAAAACCGAACGTCATAATCTTCATGGCCGACGACATGGGCATCGGTGACACCAGCGCTTATCTGGGAATTAACTTGATGGTAAACACCAAACCCATTGCCAAGACACTAAAGACACCGAATATCGAGATGTTCGCGAAACAGGGAATGATCTTTACGGATGCTCATGCACCAGCCTCCATGTGTAGCTCGACCCGCTACTCTCTGCTTACAGGGAGGCTTTCCCACCGCTCTTACTTAAAAAAACAAGGCTGGCTTCCCCATGGCCCCAATCGTCCGATGATTCACCGCTCCCTGACCACCCTTCCCGAGATGCTGAAAAGGAACAGTTACATCACCGCCGCTATTGGGAAATACCATGTCGGGATGGATTTCGACGACGGTTACGGGGAACCTGCCGACGAATTTGATTTCCAGGATGTCGATTTCACCAAGCCGTTTCTAGACGGACCGAGCAACCACGGCTTCGACGAATTCTTTGGCATCCCTGGAAACACCGAAGACCCACTCGATACCGAACCAAGGATTTACCTGCGTAACGATCGGTGGACGATTTCCGACCGTTCAAAAATGAAACTGATTGGAATGAAACACCGGGAAGGTAGAATTCTCGCCGCTCCCGATTGGGACTTGGCTCAACTCGGCCCCGATTTCCTGCACGAAGCAACGGCCTTTGTGAAAAGACAAAGCAAAGGTCAGACCCCTTTCTTTCTCTACTATGTCCCCGCTGCCAACCACCTCCAGCAAAACCCAAGCGGACCTTACGCCGTGCCCGAGACCATTGCCGGCACTCCGATCAAGGGGAAGAGCAGATATACGGATGGCTCGAAAGGAGGAGAACGGGAAGACATGGTTCTTGAAAACGACGTCGCCTTCGGGGCTTTGCTCGAGACCCTTCGAGAAACGGACGACCCCCGTTCTCCGGGCCACAAACTCATTGACAACACCCTTGTGATCTTCACCAGCGACAATGGACCGAACGTGGGAGACAACAATGCTCCAAACCAAGAAAGCGGCGGGTTGCGTGGCAAAAAAGCAAAGATCTGGGAAGGCGGTCACCGCG
>JAURNO010000427.1 GCA_030830145.1 Verrucomicrobiota bacterium | reverse complement strand
TTAGGAGGGGGAAGTATCTTTGCCTGGACCGCCCGCACCTTGTTCGTAATTGGCTTTGGCGTCCAATGTTTCGTAGATATTGGTTACGGAATTCTTGAGCTTATTGTATTCCTCGGCGTAAATGAGTGATATCAAGTAGAGCTTGAATTCTTTCCTGTCCCGAATGATCTTGAGATCCAATTCTTCCATTTCCTGAGCAAACTTGATATGCATCTTGTCTATTTCGGAATCGAATTTTTTGTGTTCTTTCTCGATGTGTTGTTTCACTCGGGCAACTGCGCCGATCAAATTCCTGCTGTTGCGGCAGTCTTTGGAAGTGAAGTCGTGGAAAGAAATAAGACCGGAAGCCAAAGCAGCGGCTAAAGCGGTAAGCTCAAGTTCGCCTTTTTGGCTCTCCTTGGTGGCCCAGCCTTCAATAGCTTTGAGGAGGCGTGAAACGGAAGCTTTTGCTTCGTCTGAATCGGAAAGATTTACTGTATCTTCGTCCATTGGATAGGTTGAAAGTTAAAAAAAAGTTGAGCTATACTTTAAAAATATTGGCAAAAGGTGCAGTTGTCAAATTTTTTATGATTGATTTTGAAAGTTTTTGCTAGCGATATTCATTTATTTTGAGAGTTTCTGCTCGTAATCCCTTAGTTCATTCCTGACCACGCGGCTAAGAAAAAGCATTCCCAGAATATTGGGGAATGCCATGCCCAATATCATTAAGTCGCTGAAATCCAATACGTTGGTTGCCGTTATGATAGATCCGAGAAAAGAAGAAACCAAGAACAATATCTTGTAGATTATCGATGAGTGGTCACCAAACAGCCAAACCCAGCATCTTTCCCCGTAATAAGACCACGAGATCATTGTAGAAAAGGCGAAAAGAAAGACTGCAACCGACAGAACGTATGGAAACCATGGGATGACACTTGCCATTGCCGCGGAGGTCAGGGCACCTCCCTTGTTTCCGTCGATGTACCCTTGAAGCAAAAATTGTTCTGTTGGGTCGGACGTAAAAGTCATGGGCTCGTACACCCCGGTAATGATGATCACCAATGCGGTCATCGAGCACACTACTATGGTGTCGATGAACGGTTCCAACAAGGCGACTACACCTTCTTCGGTCGGATGCGAAACTTTTGCCGCAGAGTGAGCAATAGCCGCAGAGCCAATTCCTGCTTCATTGGAAAAAACCGCTCTCTTCACACCAATTACTAGAATTCCCAAAAAACCTCCGAACCCAGCTTCGAAACTGAATGCACTTTTGAATATCAAGGTTACGGCTGCGGGAATGGCAGTGAAATGCATTCCTAAAATCACTATGCAGGCAAGCAAATAGATTGCACACATGGCAGGAACGATCCGAGAAGCAACCCCCGCGATACCCTTGATTCCCCCGAGAATGACAAGACCTACCAATGTCGTCATGATCAAGCCGTAGACCCATGGGTACGATTGCAAAGAAGGAAAAACGGATTTAATCAAATCAAGAGATTGAACGACTTGAAAGGCATTTCCTCCTCCAAAGGATCCTCCTATGCAAAGAATGCAAAACAATCCCGCGAGCAATCCACCCAGGTGTTTTAAATTTAGGTCTTTGAGTCCATCCGACAGATAGTGCATGGCCCCACCCATGATTTTACCGTCTTTACGAATCTTTCGATATTTTTGCCCGAGAACACATTCCGTGAATTTTGACGACATGCCAAGAAAGCCGACCAAGATTATCCAAAAAGTGGCTCCTGGCCCGCCCATTCCAATGGCAATCGCGACCCCCGCAATATTTCCTAGTCCTACTGTCGCGGAGAGGGCTGTGGTCAGGGCTTGGAAATGAGAAACTTCTCCTTTTTGATCATCCGAGTCATATTTACCTCGTACGAGGTTGATCGCGTGTTTGAAGAGCCTGAGATTCACAAAGCGCATGCGAAGCGTAAAAAACAATGCCCCTCCCAACAACCACGCTACGATAAGAGGAAAGCCTTGTTGGATCGAAATGAAACCAACTGGATCCATTTTTTGACTATCGAGATAGGCTTGGGGAGATTTTGAAAATTGCTCGTAGTCAGTTTTAAAAACGGGGGCTTCCGCAGACTTGATCCATCTTCCGTCTTTCAGGAGGGCCGTATTCAATATGCCATCGTCAAAGGTGTAGTTGCCGGCCTTTACGTTTTGGTCCGATAATTGTTTTATTTGGATGGAAGTAAAAGTATATACGGGAGAACCATCTTCGTAATAATGAGTTCCGGGGATCTTCCAAAATAATAATTTTGCGATCGGAGAGACCACGTTTTCCCCGAAGAATCGATCTACCTTGTCTTGCCAATCGGGGTGAGGGCTTTCGTTGCTCCCGAAACATTCAATGGAAAGGCAAAAAAAACAAAGGCAAATAGTGAGAATTCTATTTTTGTTTTCTAATTTGGGCATATGCTTACCTGTATGGTGAAGACAAAGACTGAGAATTCGCTTTGACGAGGGCAAGAGTTAAGATCATCAATGGTGTTTATTTTGGGAATTTGACTAAGGATGAAACTGATTGATCGCTACCTCGGGTTTGAATTGGCAAAGTGGTTTGCTCTGAGCTTGTCCTTTCTTTTGGCCATCCTTTTCCTGCAGGCTCTATCGGACGACCCTGATTTTGCTCAGGGTTTGCTTGATCAGGAAGGACGCAAGAGAATCTTGGCGTGGATTCTGGGATATGCTCCATGGGTTTTGCCCGTCTCATGTTTTGTCGCGACTGTGACCAGTCTGTCTTTCCTTTCCAAGAACCGAGAAGTGTTGGCTCTTCGGGCTTCGGGTTTCTCTTCCTGGGGGCTCAGTAAGCCTTACGTTGTTTTTGGGGTAATGCTGTCCGTTCTTTGTTGGCTCTCCGTGAATTCCAAAGATCGGCTTTCAGGGCCGTTCAATCAGGTGGAAGACGTTCTTCTCTTGGATTCTTTCAGAATGAAAATCGGCAAAGAGAGAATTTGGTATTTTGGGGAGTTTGATGAAAAATCCGCTAAAGGAACCGGAGTTCATGTTTATTCTTATGATGCGAATGGTTCGGATTCGTACCGTATTCGGGCCCAATCCGCTTTTCGTGACGGGCATGATTGGATTTTTGAAAACGGTAGGTTTCTCGGTTTTCCTTCGGCCAAAGGCTTACCTGTCCCCCGGGAAAGCGGAATTGGTTTGAATTGGGAGGTTCCCGCAATTCAGTCTTCAAACATAATTCAGGGACGATCCAGCCCGCGAATCAACAAGACTTTTTCCTCGCTCCGCCTTTCCTTGCCATCGGATGATCCGAGGGTCCACGCAGCCCTACGCAAAAAGCCCGCAAACCTTTCCTTTCGCGAATTGACGAAGGTCATTGAAAATTACCCCCATCAAAGCTCCCGAGAACTTTATCCCTATCGTTTGAGAAGGGCCCAACTTGCGGGGAGCGCCCCGAGTTGCCTGTTGGCGGTCCTTTGCGGTTTGGCAATCGCTTTGAGAAAGAAATCTTCGTCCGTTGGGTCGCTGGCAGGGTTTGCTTTGCTCGGTGCTTTTTCGTTCTACCTTCTCAAAACGTTTTGTGATGCCTTGGGCGAGAAAGGGATCGTGTCCGAGTGGGAGGCCGTAGGGATTCCCTACTTTTTTGTCGTCCTGGGTTCTTTGCTTCTTCTGCGAAACCGCTGACCCCGGCCTTCCTCTTAGGCAACTTCCCTAAGTTGTATGCCTTCGACTACTTTTCCGTCTGCTAAAATATTGGTCACCGTGACAAGTTGGTCTTTGTCGTGAACCCAGCCTTCGGCTTTTAATTTTTTGATGGCATCTTGAATCGTCATTTCCGGGTCTTCCGAAAACGGGAGGAGGAATGGTTCGATTCCCCAAATCAAACGGAGTCTGCGGTGTAAGCCTTCCACGTCGGTAAAGGCGAAAACAGGGGCGCCGTTTGGCCTTAACGCACCTAATTTTGCAGCCAAGTCACCGCTTCGAGTGAAGACGAGGACGGCCGAATTTTCAATCCGCATCGCAAGCATCGCAGCCGAACGAAGCATCTTCGCTTTGGGGCGGAAAAGTTTGAGCTCTTCAGTTAGTCCCGGCTGAATCTCAGCTTCGATCCGAGCAGAAATGC
>JAURNO010000426.1 GCA_030830145.1 Verrucomicrobiota bacterium | reverse complement strand
ATGTGAGACAATATGTGGAAAGGTGATCCGGTTCCAATTCGGCAGCGGTATTCAAGTCAAAGTCCCACATTTCCAAGGACTGCCCGGGAGCCCCGAAAAGAAGGTCTAAGTTGATATGAAAGGCGGCTTTTTCACGAATCATGGCATAAGCTGCACGGGCTTTCTCCACTTTGTGGTCACGCCCCAGAGACTTCATCATAGCGGATGAAAAGGTTTGTACTCCGAGGGAGATTCGGCTGACCCCATTTTCGGCAAGAACTTCGAGCTTCGGTTGACTTATCTCAGAAGGAGCGACCTCCACAGTCCACTCGCACGCATCAACCAAACCCGCCCCGCGGATGATTCGGCACAAATCGTCAAGCTGCGAGCTTGAAAGAAGTCCAGGCGTCCCTCCCCCAATGAACACAGTGGAAAAACCCCGGTCACCGGGAAAGCGTTCAAATTCGCTTCTCAAACCAAGAAAAAACGCTTCAAAAGCCTTTTTGCTTGGTTTCTCTTGGTAAAATGCGCAAAAGTCGCAAGTGGTTGAACAAAAAGGAACATGCACATACAAACCCAAGGCAGGTACATTTGTTTCTTGCTTTTCTTGATCGAACATTGTCTACCAACTGACGAACCTATATGGACACATTCATAATGAACACACTCTCTACCTTATCAAAATCAATTCTTTTGTCAGCAAGCTTATGCTTCCTGACGAGCTGCAACCAACCAAGCTTCATTAACCTCACTTCAGGCAACTTGAGCCAGAATCCATCAGGTATCTACACCCTGCAAACGGAACTCGAAATACAGGACCGTCAAGTAAAGCAAGACACCATTGAGGTTTTCGCCGTGGTGGGTGGAGACACCTTTCCCATGGTCAAGGATCCAGTTAACCCATTCCTTTGGAGTTGCGATTACAAACTCCCCCAAGGTTTTGACGAGGCAACCTATTATTACTTGGCCAAGTACTCCATTCATGGCACCACTTCTGGCTCTAGCCCCAAGGAGGTCAAGAGCGACCTTCAGGTCTTTCGCCTTGAAAACAGATATGTAGGGAACCTCGCATCTTACCGTGGACCAGTCGGGGTCGAAATCGCCGTACAAGGACGTGGCATGACGAAGTACGACTCCATTACGCTCGGCGGAAGCAAAGCGACCACTAGGTTTCTTTCCGAAAACGAACTTTGCTTTACCGTTCCCGCCCTACCTTCCGGCATCGACTATCCCGTTCAACTGATCGGGGGGCCCCACGGAGCATTGGATATCGGAAATTTCAGAATTGATGAAAGCGTCCTCGGAGTTGTCCCCTCGTCATTGGAAATTAAATCAGGAGATTCTGCGACGTTACTCTTTAAGATAGACTTCGAAGCACCGGAAGCAGGTCTCACCATCGACGTAAAAACGAACATTCCCAGTTCAGTCATAATGCCGGAGGCAACCATTTCCCAAGGTAACAAAACGGTTAACATACCCATCCGCGGAGGAGAACCCGGCGAGGGAAAACTTGTCGTTACCGCCCCCGGATATCAACCCGTAGAAGTACCCTTGCGGGTCTTTTGACTACCTTCGGAATGGGTTCTCCGCCCACCTCGAAAACCCCTCTCGTTTCCGTTGTCCTCACGACTTTCAACAGGAAAGATTTTCTCACCCGAGCTCTTTCTTCGGTTTTTGAGCAAAGTCTCGTCCCTGAACAAGTCATCGTAGTCGACGATGGTTCCACGGATAATACTTCCCTAGACCTACCCTCTTCTTTTCCTTCGGTCCATTGGCTTGAACAAGAAAACAAGGGTGTGGCGAGTGCAAGAAACCTAGGTATACGACACGCCCGAGGTCGCTGGGTTGCCTTGCTCGACTCGGATGACGAGTGGGAATCGACCAAGATCGAGTCTCAACTTAATCGCCTTGGAGACAAATGCGATGCGATTGCCTCGCATACCAATGAAAAATGGATTCGATCAGGTAATCAAGTAATCCCTCCCAAATATCTCGACAAATCTTCGGCAAACCTTTTTGAACGCAGCCTCCGGCACTGCCTGATCAGTGCATCGTCCATTATTCTTCATCGCCGGATATTCCAAGAAGTCGGTTACTTCGACGAATCTTTTCCGGTTTGCGAGGACTATGATTTTTGGCTCCGCCTGCTACAAAGGTCGGACCCAATGCTCGTAGACGAAGAACTTGTAATCAAACACGGTGGCCATCCTGATCAGCTCTCGACTTCGACTTGGGGACTGGATCGATACCGGGTAAATTCAATGGAAAAGTTACTGCTTAACCCAAATCTACCACAAACTCGAAAACCAGCCGTATGGGAAGAGTTAGCGAAAAAATGTGAAATCCTCGAGAAAGGCTTCGCCAAGCGGAAAAAGGTTCGAGAAGCACGAGAATATGCCCTCAAGAAAAAGAGAGCCCTTTCCCTTCTTGGCAAAGTGAAAGAATTCGCCCAATGAATTTCGTGGTTGCCCTCAAGGCGGAGGCAGGTCCGTTGATCCAACGGCTCAAGCTCTCGAAGCAAAGTTCCGACCCCTTCCCTCTTTTTGTAAACGACGAACACCGACTTGTCCTGTCCGGGCCAGGCAAGGAGCTTTCCGCCAAAGCAGTAAAATACCTTGCTGAACGGCACCCTCAACCCAATCAAGCTTGGTTGAATTTGGGGCTTGCCGGGCATGGAACGCTTGGAGTGGGTAAAATATTCTTGGCCAACAGAGTTCTGGATGACAAAGAGCGCACTTTCTATCCGACTCAAATCCTCTGTAACAACCTGCGGTCCACTGCTCTGATGTCTGGTGCTTCCCCCGTTTCCGATTACCCCGAACCCAT
>JAURNO010000425.1 GCA_030830145.1 Verrucomicrobiota bacterium | reverse complement strand
ATCGATACTGGAAACGTCGACCTTGGGTGATTGGTATTGATGTCCGTCGGGAGCGACGAGAAATATACGACCTCTATCGAGGTCACGCATATTGTGTCCGCCGACGCCCGGGTCATACCAATCCGCGACAAGCAGAGATCCATCCGGAGCTGTAGCCACGTCAGAGGGGCGGAACCATTTGTCCTTGCTTGCTCCGTTGAGTACGTCGACGATCTCGGCGTCATAGCCCGCACCGCTCTTTGTTACGGGATACGCCCGAACGACACTGGGACCGGCATCGCAATGGATAACCTGCCCTTGAAAAACCTTTGGTAGAAGAGTGCCTTCGTAGACCGTTATTCCCGTAGGTGAACCCGCTCCGGTTTGAAGAAGGTTGGGCATCACGCCGGGATCATTGAGATGCCAATGACGCAAGGGGATGTCTGCCTCGATATTGGTCCGCTTGTCTCGCCATCCCTTTCCACTGAACTCACCACGGTATCCATAGTTTCCGAATTCCATAACATAATTGATGCGTACACCACGGTTCCCATCGTCGTCATTATCGGACTGCCAAACGGTTCCAAAGCTGTCCACCGCTGCTTCCCAATTATTACGGAAATTCCAACCAAGGGTCTCGAAATCCGATCCATCCTCGTTGCAACGAAAGACCATGCCTTGTTGGTATGGTTTGCGTTTGTCATTCACCTCGTTGCCGGCCAGATCGATAATGGGTTTTCCATCCTTGTCCTTGATTTGACGTCCACTATTACCAAAATTGAAGTAGAACTTGCCATCGGGACCGAAGTGTACGGCATGGATCCCGTGATCGTGCTGCGTACCCGAAATACCTGTAAAAAGAGCCACTGGTGGACCATCCGGTTTATCGTCTCCGTCCTTGTCCGTGAAGACTGTAATACGATCACCGACTGCAACGACGATCTTTTCTCCGAATACACTCACGCCATGAGCAGAATCAATGTCTCGTCCTTGATAAAAAATCTTCACCTTGTCCGCCTTGTTGTCTCCATCGGTATCCTCGAGGATTAGGATACGGTCACCTTCCTCACGCTTGTTCTTGTGCCTACGATAATTGGTCACCTCACATACCCAAATGCGCCCTCTGTGATCGATGTCGATGGCGGAAGGACTCAGAATCATAGGTTCGCTGGCAAACAAAGTTGCTTTTACTTTTTCATGGACCTCCAAATTATCAACCGCATGAGCCGGGTCTCCCTGCTCCCCCACCCTCTTGCCCGAGCCTCTTGAACCGGACGCCACCTTGACCCCGCCCAATACCTTGGGCTTTTGCGAATAAACATAAAACTGAATACTGGATTGATTGCCACAAGCACCTTGCCTTGCTCCGCCATCGTCCAAGGCCCCCTTGGCCAGAAAACGCGTAAATTTATGATTGGCGGGCAATTGGTAACTGATCAACGAATTCGCATGGCAACCTATGCCTTGAACTTCTTTGCCCGCTACTTTCATTGGGCTTCCTTGTGCATTTTTGTTCAGGTTGACCCCTCCCCAACCGGATGACGCATGCTTCCATTTCATGGAGGTAAGCTTGGTTTCCTTCCCCGTTCCATCGACTAGTCTCGGGTTGACCCAGTCTGCCCAATCGCAAGCATACCCGTTGCCCGCATCACTAACATAAAGGTGCAGTTCCTTGACTCCCTTGATTGCAACGGAAACCTCAATGCCCTGACCAGGAGTTTGGGCAGTCACGACCTTGCTTGCAAAAAGAGCCTTGGGGTTGGAATCTGAGGACGCGTTCGGTGAAGTGTTCGAGCCACCTTTTTTCGGTGTCTTGCCATTGAATTCCTTGAGCTTGGTCTCGATTTTCTCGGGCTCCCATCCTCGGGGAGAATAGTCTTGGTTCTCCAGTAATCCGGCAACCGATACTTCACCGGGCGACACGCCCTTGGAGGGAATTTCAGTCTTCGCGATCCAAGCAATCCCATTCAAGACAAGCTTGCGAAAATTGTCGGAACCCCAGTTGACGTGATTATGACCTCCTGTGAAACCGAATCCCCTCCCATTGGAATAGTCTTTACCGCGCTGGTAAGCCCAGGCTACGTGCTGGGCTTCTTTCCTCTTGAGCACAGCGTCGCGGACATGGGGGTTGTTACTGTGAGCCCCATCGCGACGCTTGAGCGTGTCCGCGCCAGGCATAGCGGAAAGAATAGGGGTTACACCGTTCATGTTCTCCCGAAAGCGCATATGATAATACCATTCGTCATTGATCGCGAAAGGCTTGACCCCCGAGCTGACGGGGTGGTTGGGGAACAACTTGAAATCTGCCGTCCAATGAGGGTTGACCGACCAATTGGTTTCGAAATATCCACCAATCCATTTGAGAAAATAATCGCCCGGAGCGCCTTTGGGAACCTCCACTCCGTAGTGAATGCAAGCCAACCCAACACCGCGCTTCATAATCTTGTCGAATTCTTTGAGGTGGGCATTCAACAAATGACGCCCCCCTCCATCACAGTAAACGACAACCGCCGCAGCATCGTCGAAGACTGAAGGATCTTTGGGATACCCATTGTCCGTCACCACGACCGACTTAAGTCCGATTTGGGCTTCGTCCAAATGCTTGGCGAGAAGTTTGCTTCCAGCTATGTGCTCGTGTGAAAAGTATCCATGGCTTTTGGCTCCGGCCACGAAAACGACTTTCTTGTCGGCAGCGCCAAGATCCGTCAAAAGGGAGGCGAGGCATAGTGCAAGGATTGGGATTGGGTTTTTTATCATCATGGAACGCGTTAGTGGGTTAATCTCATTTTCAAAATTCGATGATGCCGCAATTACATCAATCATAAAAGGGTCCCGTTTGGTTCTTTTTCTTGAATGGATCAAAACCTTACCTATTTAATTTTTCCGCTTGAAGACAAGCTTTCGACACCCATTTGATCAACGGATACCCTCTAAAAATTTTTGGTTTTGGCGAATTAATCTCTTCACATCGGGAGAAAATCTCTTCAAAGTAAGTGACATGAGTCCATTTACTACTCGTCGCGATTTCGTAAAAGCCGGTTCTTCACTTACTGCTGGAGCCCTTTTGGCCGCCCCTCAGGTGGTTCGGGGTGCCAAAAACGACAAAGTCATCAAAGTTGGCTTGGTTGGTATCGGAGGGCGGGGAAGTGGGGCAGCCGCTCAAGCGATGGGTGCCGACGAGAATGTTGCGTTGACGGCCATCGGTGACCTTTTTGAAGATCGTGTCAAACTTCGCAGCCGTATCCTCAAGGCCCGCGGAAGAGACAAGTTTCAAGTGACCCCCGAAACGACCTTTACAGGATTTGACGCCTATAAAAAGGTCATCGATTCCGGAGTCGACGTCGTCATTCTGACCACCCCACCGGCTTTCCGCCCCCAACATCTTGCTTACGCGATCGAGAAGAACGTTCATTGTTTCTTTGAAAAACCAGTGGCAGTCGATGCGCCCGGGGTTAGAAAGGTGATTGAATTGGCCAAGAAGGCAAAACAGAAAAACCTCAACTTCATGTCGGGTTTTTGTTGGAGGCATCATTACCCCAAACAGGAGATCTTCAAGAGAATCACAGAGGGAGAAATTGGAGACGTCAATGCGATGTACAGCACCTATAACGGAGGTGAAGTGTGGAAAAAAGCGAGAGCAGACGGATGGGGGGACCTGGAGGCTCAAATGCGCAATTGGAATGCTCATCTTTGGCTTTCCGGTGATTCCATAGTTGAACAAGCCGTCCACTGCATAGACATGATGCAATGGGCAATGGGCGAGGAATTGCCTACCCATGCCGAAGGCTCGGGGGGCAGACAAGTCTACGACGACATGGACAAATACGGTAACATCTATGATCATTTTGCAATCGCTTACCAATGGGAAAACGGTACGCGAGGTTACCACTTTTCACGTCAGCAAAATGGAACGGCCGGAAGTTACGAGGTAGAACTTTATGGGCAGAAGGGCTATTGTTCGGCAAAGAACAGACATGCCATTTTGGCTGGCGACGATGCTTGGCGTTACCGTGGTGAGGACAACGACATGTACCAAACCGAACACGATACTCTTTTCAAAAGGATTCGGGAAGGAGGAGAGGCCTTTAATGACGGTGCACGCTCCGCCCACAGCACGATGGTCGCCATCCTCGGCAGGATGGTTGCCTACACCGGACAAAAAATCACTTATGAGGATGCCTTGAACTCAAAGGAAGACTTGCTTCCTCCACATCTCGACTGGGAACAAGAGTTGCATACACCTAATCCCCCGACTCCCGGGGTGACCAGGTTTATTTAAGCTTAGTTTGTTTGGGCTATTTTGAGGACTTTATGAAAAGTCTTCTGCTTTTTCTATTTTCCATCCATCTTTCTTTTGCAGGGGATTACGCTATCGTGGTCTCACAAAAGACCGCAGCTAATGAAAGTTGGTCCAAAGTGGTTTCCACTCTGCAAGAAAAACACGATGCT
>JAURNO010000424.1 GCA_030830145.1 Verrucomicrobiota bacterium | reverse complement strand
TATCGTTACTCGGGCAGGGACTTTCGACTGACCGATGTTGCCGGGCGGGTCGTTCACGATCTGTTTGCCTGAGCGGGGTTGCCCAGCTCTGATTTCTAGGCATGAAAGCCATTCTTCTTCAGGAGCACGGAAGTACAGCGGGATTTTCCATCGGAGAAATTCCCATGCCGGAGATTTGCCCGGGTCATGTTTTGGTCAAAGTGGCTGCTTCGAGCGTTAACCCGGTGGACTACAAGATTCGCCAGGGGCTTTTGCCTGTCGGCCCGGACCTGCCCGGGGTTTTGCATGGAGACTTGGCGGGAACGGTGAGCCAAGTTGGCGAAGGGGTGGAAGGTTTTGGCGAGGGAGACGAAGTTTATGGCTGCGTGGGCGGATTCAAAGGAATGCCCGGGGTTTTGTCGGAATATGCCTTGGCGGATGCCCGGCTACTTTCAACAAAGCCGAGCAACCTCTCGATGGTGGAGGCGGCCACCCTGCCCCTTGTCGGTATTACCGCCTGGAATGGCTTGATTGACCGGGCTCAGATAAGGGCAGGTCAAAGAGTTCTCGTTCATGCATCCTGCGGCGGTGTCGGTCACCTAGGGCTTCAATTGGCCAAGGCCTTTGGAGCCGAGGTTCATGCCACGGCATCCGATGATCATAAGATGGGGATTGGACGCGAACTGGGAGCCGACCGAATGATCAATTACAAACAAACCGGAGTGGAAGCGTACCTGCAAAGTGAAACGCAAGGAGCAGGGTACGATGTCGTTTTCGATACGGTTGGGGGAAAGTGCCTGGATGATTCCTTTCAAGCGGCCCGGATCGGTGGGAGCGTGGTTTCGATTGCCGCCCGATCCACCCATGATCTGACCCCTGTCCATATCAAAAGCCTGAGTCTGCATGTCGTCTTCATGCTCCTGCCCATCCTTCGTGACGAAGGCCGGGAAAGGCACGGGGAAATACTCGGGGAATTGACGAGCTTAGTGGAGGGAAGCAAACTCAGGCCGCTCGTGCATGAGGAGGTTTTCGATTTTCAGGAGGTGGGCCGGGCCCATGATGCTCTAGAGTCAGGTCAGGCCATGGGCAAAGTCGCCCTGCGGGCCAACTGGTAAGAGGCATTCTGATTTTATGACACGGCTTGGGGTTGCTTTTTGGGCAACCAACCGCTATTCCTATATGCAGTTCTTTTACATTTAGCCATTAGCTGCATCCATAGAAAACCCAAAAGGGTTACCAACCGAGCGCGAGAGCTGCTACGGTGGAACAAGGTCTCTACAGACAGGATGCGCGGTTTTGGCACAACCGAAAACAGCGCTCTCCTCGCGATATTCGCGAGAGAAGCGTGTAACACACCGAAAGGAAATACGCGCAATGAAAAACCTAGTATCAACTCAAAGCGAAGAGCTTGCTCTTCGCATAGATGATTCGAACCTAAACCACCATCTCTGGAATAACAACGGAACATGGTGGATCCATTATACGGTCTACCCAACCCCCGTGACCGTCGAGAGAATCAGGAACTCCCTCAAGACAAAGAGTCTTCGCGAAGCCCGGAGTCGTCGTGATGAAATCCTGGACGAACTCTTGGGTAAGGCTGGTAGACTGGCCGCCTAATTTAACGACAAGGACCTTTGGGTCTTGCTTTGGAAACCTTTGGGTTTCATCTCTTTTGGGATGAAACCAGTCCAAATGCAAAGTTTCGGTTGCTTTTTGCTGATCGTTCTCTTTACGAGTTCGTTTTCAGTGACTGCTCAACCTAAAGGATACCTCTACGACGAATCAAAGGTCACGCCCTATGAATTACCCGACCCTTTGGTTTGCGTGGACGGGACGAAAGTCACGGATTCCAGTGCCTGGCTTAAGAAGCGCCGCCCTGAAGTTTTGAGCCTGTTCGAGGACGAGGTCTTTGGTTGCTCTCCCGGGAAACCCAAGGCGATGCGTTTCGAGGTAGTCGAGGAAGCCAAAGAAGCCCTCGGAGGGAGGGCCACCCGCAAGCAGGTTGTGATCCATTTGGGTAAAGGCAAGAAGGCGCTGGCGGTTAATTTGCTCGTATACCTGCCTCGAAAGGCCAAGGGACCCGCAGCGGGCTTCCTTACGATTAATTTCATGGGTAACCACTCGGTCCATGCCGATCCTGCGATCCGCATTCCAACATCCTGGGTGCGCAATGGGAACGGGGTCAAAAATAACAAGGCAACCTCCGAAGGTCGTGGTTCCCGTGCTTCGCGCTGGGCAATCGATGCGATCATCGACCGGGGTTATGCCTTTGCGACCGTGTACTACGGAGATATCGATCCTGATTTCAACGATGGATATGAAAATGGGGTTCATCCGCTCTTCCCACCGAAAGACCCCACGAAACGCAAACCCACCGACTGGGCTTCCATTGCCGGATGGGCCTGGGGTCTGAGCCGTTGCCTGGATTATCTGGAGACGGATTCCGCGGTAGACGCCAAACGGATCGCGGTTATGGGGCATTCGCGTCTCGGCAAGACCTCACTTTGGGCGGGGGCTTCGGACGAACGCTTTGCCTTGGTTATTTCCAATAACTCCGGGTGCGGAGGGGCGGCCTTGAGCAGGCGTAAATTCGGAGAGACGGTTAAGCGGATCAATACCTCTTTCCCTCATTGGTTTTGCGAAAACTATAAGAAATACAACGACAAGGAGGGAGAGTGTCCCGTCGATCAGCATATGCTGATCGCCCTATCCGCCCCTCGGCCCGTTTACGTCGCCTCCGCCGAGGGTGACCGTTGGGCCGATCCAAAGGGGGAATTTCTGGCCGCTCTGGGTGCGGAGCCGGTCTACCAATTGTTCGGTCACGAGTTCGGAGTCGTCACGCAACCGCCCGTCGACCAACCCGTCCATGGACGAATCGGCTATCATGTCCGCACGGGCAAGCACGACGTAACTTCATATGATTGGGGTCAATACCTTGACTTTGCCGACAAGCACCTGAAGTAAGGATTCTTATATAATCAAATTTTATTTAAAATTTTCATCTCCATGAGTCGCAGCATTTATCTTTATCTAAGCTTGGTCACGGGAATTTTGTTTTCGGTTTGTAAAGCTGAGGAACCCATTGACACGATCGCTTTCGGTTCCTGTCTCAAGCAAACCCGCCCCCAACCCATTTGGAAAAGCGTCCGAGCGAGCAAGCCCGATGTTTTTGTCCTTTTGGGCGACAATATTTATGGGGATACCCGCGATATGGAGAAGCTAAAAGGGAAGTGGGACACCTTTTCAGCTTTTCCCGGATTTAAGAAACTTCGGGAGGATTGCCGCCTTCTCGCCATTTGGGACGATCACGATTATGGGGAGAACGACGCCGGTCTGGAATTTCCTCAAAAGGTAGAATCGCAACAGCTTTTCCTTGATTTCCTTGGTGAGCCAAAGAGTTCGCAACGCCGTAATACTCCTGGTATTTACGATAGCGTAACGATCGGACCGAAAGGCAAACGCGTTCAGTTCATCCTTTTGGATACCCGCTATTTCCGCACCGCCTTGAAACGGGCTCCCAAGCGGGAAAAAGGAAAAGGTCCCTATGGACCGAACGACTCCGACAAGGCCGAAATCCTAGGCGAAGCCCAGTGGAAGTGGCTGGAGAGGACCCTTCGCGAACCAGCGGACCTTCGGATAATCGCATCCAGCATTCAAGTTGTTTCAACGACCCATGGATGGGAAACCTGGGGAAACTTCCCGAAAGAACGGGAACGGTTTTTCGAGTTGCTCAAGAAAACCAAAGCCAAAGGAGTGGTTATCTTGAGCGGCGATCGGCATTCCGCCGAGATATCCAGGCTCGAGGGTGTTCTGCCCTACCCTCTCTTTGACGTTACCTCTAGTGCCATGAATCAGAAGCAAAGACCGCAAGAAGAAACAAACCCCGATCGAATTGGGAAACGTTATTTTGACGAAAATTTCGGGTTGCTAAAGATCAACTGGACTCAAGCCTTTCCGAAGGTAAGCATTGAAATCCGGGATTTGAGCGGGAAGGTGGTCCGGGCGGCTAAGGTTGAATTTCCCTAATCGGTCGAATCTGTGAAATCGCCAAGCTTTTACTCAAAGAGTGCTGGGTCCGTTCCCAAGCAACCGCGAATTCGGGAGACTGAATCTTTTTCGTCCTCCAAGCGTGACAAGGCATCTTCGGCAAATTCTTTCCTTGCTTTGATTCCGAGCCTTTCGCAAGCCTCCCGATTGGCCATGTCGGCGAGAAATTTATCCAAATACTCCACCCGTTGACTCCAATAGTTCCTCGTTACCGAAAGACGGGTTTTCAATCGTTCATCGTACCAATCGCTTGAGAGAATCTGTTGCGGGTCGAAAAGAGCTCGAAACTCTTTGTCCAATAGGCCTTTGCCTTCCCAATTCCCGTGGTACATGACCTCAAGCAAGGCGCGGAGCGGGGGACAGGCTTTTTCAATGGAGCCATCGTCAAAATACCTTTTGGCAATCAATTTGCCCGCCTCCACCAAGTTGTTCAAGCTGTCAGCATATTGATCGGCATCCTGAAGTTCGGGTTGAAGCATGTCCTCGGGGAAAACGGAAACCGGATCCGTAAAAATTCTGCCTAGGAACTCGTGAGTAAAACGACGGGTTATGCGGTAACCGAGAAATTCCGTAGGCAAGTCAGCACCTTCATGGCTAAAGGATGGTACCTTTTCCAAGTACCCCTTTTCGATCATATCCTTCGGATCGTTTTCATAATCTCTCAAGCGGCTCCAAATTTCAGGAATAAGAAGGCTGACGTCATGATTGATTTTGTATTTTGGGCCGACGTATCCAGCGGAAGTGACGAAGGCTCCCTGTCCTGTTGAAGCATAGGAAACCAAGGCTGCGTTAAGGTCGTGAATGGGCAAAAGGGCGTTGAAAGGACTCTTGGTCATCGCTCCTTCTGACCCAGCTCCGGTGGTGGAGGGGGATTTGCCTGTCACCGAAACGATGAAATCAATAAAGAGCTCGGGTAGTTCCAAGTAGTGGATCGGTGCAAAGCAGCAAAGGGGTCTAATGCCAGCTTCCTTGTCTGCAGGATTGTTTCTTCGACCAGGAAGGACCGCCCGAACCGGGTAAAGAACGCTTTTTCCATCTTCCAGTTGTCTCTTCAACCGGGTGCCCATGGTGGCCAAATGAACGGAGCGCGGATCGAACAGGTCAGGCCTTGTTTGAAGATAACGAGGATTCTTTGTGATTTTTCCGTCCACAATGCGGGGATTGGCCGAGGAAACGAAAAAGTCTCCCTCTTCTCCCTTCTTGGCCACCCTCTTGATGAGCTTTTGCATAGGTTGGGTATATTTTTCAAAAGCCAAGGTTTGGCTTACCTGCTCCTCTGCTTCTTCCTTGGAAAGAGGCTGGAAATTACTGATGAAATTTCCCGGTTGAGACAAATCAATCTCAGTTTGTTTATCAAAGCCGCGGTGAATGGCGTCGTCGGGACGCTGAAAAAGGCGGTACTCGCAATTATGGATGAATTTGGCCGATTGCTCGAAATTTCCCGGTCCGATATTATTCAACAAATTGATCGGTGCAACGGTTGAGGCAGTGATGTCATCCTCGGCAAGCAACTTGGAGGCGGGGATGAAATCCTTGCGCAGGGCGAAGAGCCGCCATGAACCGCTTTCGTCAAAACCGATCCGCAAGTGTCTCGTAATGAGCTTGGAACCTTCGTATCTGAGCTCATTGGCAGGTTGTCCATTGACCGAGTCGACACTGAAGCCTTTTTCCCAATCGTCTCCCCACTCGGAGCGATGCCTGCGCTTGATGATGAGGATCAAGTCTTTAACTCGTTGTGGTATGGATTCGAGCCATTCGTTGAATTCGGGGGTGTAGAGCGATTTCGAAGGGGTGAGCAATTTGATGACCGAGCCAAGGGAACGGTTCGAACTTAGGATCGACCTATTTCGAATGTCATGTTTGTCGGGATCGAGAAAACGGTCCGAAAAGTCCTTGTCCATGACTTCCTTGGCCAAGTTCATGTCCTTTACCCAGTCCGCGACAAAAACCGGACCGCTGACGATCGCATCGGTGAGGGGTTTGGAAATCTCTGACTTGCCTCCTCCCGAAACTGTACATGGTTTGTGACAAAGAAAGCCTTCACCGACGGTCCCAACAAGCTTCCAGGGGCCATCGTTTTCGGTTTTTTTCATTTCGACCTTGTATCCGGAAGGAAGAACGTAGGCGTAATTGGGCGACAAACGAAGCCTTTGAGTTTCGCTACCGGTTTTCTCCCAATGTATGCTCTGATCCCGAAGACTGAATATTGCATGTTCAGGCAAATATACGATGGAGGGAAAACGGGGGTCGACGTAATGCCCCTCGGGAGCGTCTTGGTGTGAAACTCCTAAAGTATCGAGAGTGTCGGCAAAGGTCTGTGGGGTGGAGGGAAGAATTTCCATTGGCTCGAACTCCTCACCTAAGTCATAGCTGGGAAAAACAATGGTTCCCCCGGCATGTTCCTCTTCTCCCAGACCCGATAGGTTGGCCGAAAAACTGATCTGCGTTTTGACCTCCTTTTTGCAGTACCCGAAATAGTTGTCGGCCAACACAGTAACCACCATGCCGGACGAATCACGGAAAGTCAGCTTGAAGGGGCTCCCATCGTTGTATGGTTCCAGAGGGTCGTCGCAGAACATGCCGTCTCTGATTTCACGCTCCGAAGCATCCGCTTTGCTCGGGAGGTTCAAAGTTTGCTTGAGAGTGCCGGCAAGGTGTGGAGCGACGATTACGCAACCGGTGTGCCCAGTCCAATGCTCGATATCAAGGCCAGCGTCATTTTCGGCCAAAAAGGGATCGCCTCCATTGCCAAAAATGCTTTCCACGAAATCCAGGTTAGCCACGCAGCCGCCCGGAGCAAAAAACCGCACCTCCAAAGACTTTTCCCTGATGAATCCCTCGACGGCCGGGCAGACGACGGGCCGAAGAAGGAGGGAAACCCAGCATTTGGCTGGATCATCTTCCCCCGAAGCAAAGGGAAAAACCATATCTTCCTGTGGAGGATTCAAGGCAATCCTCAGCAACTCCTTGGCTGCTGCCAAAGGTACGATTTTCTTGTCGTCGGGGGCTGGCAGCCCTACGTCGGCCACATGAAAGACACCGGACGTGGTTCTGCGGTCACGGGAGGGATTATGGAGCACCCCTTGGGCCACTCGTCTTGATTCTATGATTCCAGAGCTAAACAAATCTCCATCTCTGGGAAGGGAACCAACCCGGGCCAAACCATGCCGATCGAGAACGAATGACTCGGTGGGCAGACTTGGACGGTCCGTACCCAGGATTCGGGTGAGGAAATTCTGAATTCTTTCGTCCGCAGGGCATAGATGACCTCGGAGCAAACGCACCTTCTCACGGTATTCCTTGATCAAGGAACTGCTCAAGCGAAGGGCAGAGTTTTTCGACTGATCGCCGACCGTCGGCAGTCCCAAGGTCGCGAGCTTCAGGTTGGCGTAATTGACCAACTCATTGTACTCCTTGGTTTGCGGGGCGTAACTTTGGCCGATGCCAAGAGATTTTTGCTTATCTTTGAGGTCGATGGATTGCATTAGACAGTTCGTTAGAGGGTACTCTGTTTATGTAAGAAAGGATCATACCAAAATCCTATTTACACAAAAATGAGTAATGAATATACAATACCCCTCCAAGCTTCAAAGCAGGGTGTCAATGGATTCTCGCGAATAAATCAAAAAACCCAACCGAT
>JAURNO010000423.1 GCA_030830145.1 Verrucomicrobiota bacterium | reverse complement strand
TCCCGGAATGCGGAATCGTGAACTATCGTCAGGTTTGCGAACGGATGGGGGAATGGATCGGCCAAAACGGCGAAAACGAAATCCTGCTCGACCGCAAAGCCCAGGAAATAAAACAACGAGAGAAAAGCCTCCTTATCCGGACCAATCAGGAAGAGATCGAGTGTGAGTTTCTGGTTAACTGCGCGGGGCTTCATTCTGACCGGGTGACCCGCTTGTCCGGACAACCCGTTCCAGCTAAAATCGTTCCCTTCAAGGGGGAGTACTACGAATTAACGAAGGAAGCCAAACATCTTTGCAAGCACCTGATCTATCCTGTGCCCGATCCACAGTTCCCCTTCCTCGGGGTTCACTTCACGAGGATGATCAATGGTTCCGTAGAGTGCGGACCGAACGCGGTGCTCGCATTTGGCCGGGAAGCCTATGGAAAACTTGATTTAAACCCCAAGGATCTCCTTGAATCCATCAGTTATTCAGGTTTTAGAAAAATGGCCCTCAAACACTGGAAGATGGGCTTGGGTGAAATGTGGAGATCCTACAACAAGGGTGCTTTCGTACAGGCCCTGCAACGCTTGATCCCTGCGATCAGGAAAGAAGACCTCAATTCGGTTCCCGCCGGAATTCGGGCCCAAGCGGTTACCCCCGACGGGAGTATGGTGGATGACTTCCTGCTGGAGGAAAGCAATCGGGTCGTCAATGTGTGCAATGCGCCCTCCCCTGCCGCCACGGCATCCTTGAACATTGGGCAAACCATCGTGGACAAGCTTGCCGAACGATTTTAATCGTTGTCCTGTCAATTTTCGATCTTGGCTTGGTCTAGGTCCGTTTGCAAGTATCAGAACCCATGAAGATTCTTTCCATTCTCTTTGTCCTTTCAACCGTATGCCTTTCGGCCCAGAAGCGCGATACTCGGCCTAATATTCTTTTCGCCATTGCCGATGATTGGAGTTTCGGTCACGCCGGAGCGTACGATTGCAATTGGATTAAAACACCCGCCTTCGATCGGGTCGCTCGCGAAGGTATTCTTTTTCATCGGGCCTACACCCCGAACGCCAAGTGCGCCCCCTCCCGAGCCATCATTCTGACCGGACGCAATTCCTGGCAACTCGAGGAAGCGGCCAACCACATGAATTATTTCCCCGCCAAGTACAGGGGATGGGTCGAAACCTTAAACGAAAGCGGATATGAAGTTGGCTTTACGGGAAAAGGATGGGGACCGGGAATCGCCCGGGATGACAAGGGAAAAAAACGCCAACTCACGGGCCAGCCTTTTTCAAAGAACAAAGCGACTCCCCCCGCCAAGGCCATTTCCAACAACGACTACGCAACCAACTTCATCGAGTTCCTCAAGCAAGCCCCTCGGAACCAGCCATGGTCTTTTTGGTTCGGAACCACCGAGCCACACCGCGGATACGAATACGGAAGTGGCGTAAAAGCGGGTAAGGAGTTGTCGGACATCGACGAAGTTCCGCCTTTTTGGCCTGACAATGAAACGGTCCGCAACGACATGCTCGACTACGCCATCGAAGTCGAGCATTACGACCACCACCTCGGAAGAATTCTCGATGCCTTGGACCAAGCCGGTTTAGCCGAGAATACGATCGTGGTTGCCACTTCCGACCACGGCATGCCTTTCCCCCGGTGCAAAGGACAGGCCTACGATTACTCCAACCATGTACCCCTCGCCATCCGCTGGCCTGCCGGCATCAAGGGAAACCGGAGGCAAGTCGACGACTACGTCAGCTTCGCCGACTTCGCTCCTACCTTTCTCGAAGCGGCCCGCGTGGACCGGAGGAAAACACGGATGCAGACATTCGTGGGTAAAAGCCTCTTTGATCTCTTTCAGTCACCCAAGTCCGGACAGGTCAACCCCGAGCGCGACTTTCAACTCGTCGGCAAGGAAAGGCACGACGTCGGGCGCCCCTACAACCGAGGGTACCCCATTCGGGGAATCATCAAGCGGGAAATCCTTTATCTGAGAAATTTCGAGAATGAGCGATGGCCCGTGGGAAACCCGGAAACCGGATACCTCAATTGCGATGCAAGCCCGATCAAAACAGTCATTCTCAATCAGCGCAGAGCAGGAGAGGAAGAATTTTGGCGTATGAATTTTGGGAAACGTCCCGTCAACGAGATGTACGACTTGAGAAATGATCCCTATTGCGTGAACAACCTGGCCGGCATGGAAAAATACCAGGAGGTGGAACGGCGCCTGCGTACCCAACTCTTTGCGGAACTTGAAAAGCAAAGAGATCCCCGAGTCCTCGACCGAGGCTTTATCTTCGACAAGTACCCCTTCGTCGGGGACTGGAATAATTTCTACGAGAGATACGTCAGCGGCAAGAAAACGCCCCGCACCGGTTGGGTAAATTCCAACGATTACGAGAAACGTCCCCTCGATTAAGTGTAGGGGAGTCCCCTTTTGTTATTCGACGACTGGTCGGATTTTTGAGCAAAAGACGTAAACTCAGGACCCTGATTGTCGTATAAAATAGGAATCCACTGAGGGATTACGTTTGCCTCCATGGCTTGGGCAGTCATGATTACCCGCTACATTTAATGAAAAATTCACTATCATTCATTCTTTCGCTTTTCTTGTGCTCAAGTCTTTTGGGCCAAGCAACCGACGCCAACGCCAGTCGCCAGACGCTCGAAGAACTCGCCGTCCAAGGCACGCAACTCGATGAACTCGACCTTTCCCGGGTCTCGGTTCTCGGCTCAGATCAACTTGATTCAAGAAAAGTGAATACTTTGGGAGATCTGTCCGGGTTGACCCCCAATCTTTACTTGAGCGAAAACGGCATCAATTCATTCGGGGACGTGCTCACCATCCGTGGAATCGGAAACACCCAGTTCTTCGGATCCCCCGGCGTACAAATGTACGTGGACGGTGTCCCCCAAGGAAATGTTTTCTCCTACGGTTCAAACCTCTATGATTTGGAAGCAGTCGAGGTGCTCAAAGGCCCGCAACTCAGCAGTTTTGGAAAACTTGCTCCCGGAGGAGCCATCAATTTGATCACCCGCAAGCCCGGAGAGGAACAGGCCAACCGGGTTTCCGCATCCTACGCGACTTTCAACACCCAGAAATACGACCTCGCAAGTTCGGGTCCCATGGATGGCGACTTGTCCTATTCCCTTGCTGTTCAGCGCTCATTGAGCGATGGCTTCCTCAATAACTCCGCAGGGCGGAATAACGACTCGGAAAGTTGGAACGGCGGTCTCAGACTGCACTGGGACGGAGGCGAAGGAACCCGCGCCACCTTGGGTCTTTCTTTCGCAACCCACGAACTGGGCGCCCAGCCGTTGGTCATGAGAAACCAAACCGACTTTTACGCCCGAAACGTAAATACTTTGGATGAAAAAACCGATATTGATCAAAATCAGCAGTTCTTAAAAGTCCAACATAGCACCGAACTTGGGGAACTCATTTCCATTACCAACAGAAATGATTGGGATATGAATCCAAACCTACTCGACATAGACTTCAATTTTGGTGCCTTCACTTCAACAATCCAACAGGAACAAGTTTCTTTGTCCCAGGAACTCAGGTTGGAATCACAAAAGGATGAAGAAATCGATTGGGTTGCTGGGCTCTTTTACTCCGATGATGAAGTCCAGGGTACAGCATCGCGATTTGTGGGAATGAATATCGTGACACAGTATGTTCTGGATAGCGAGAACTTGGCTGGATTCGCATCCTTTGCAAAACCATTGTCCGACTCGGATACTTTTGGTTTCTCCGCAAGGTATGATCGTTTTGACAAAGGGCTCGTCCGAACGAATACCATGGCCCTGCCCATCAAGGAATCAAAAGATTTCTCCGGGATTTCCGGATCTGCAAATTGGCAACGCGAGATTTCTGACACGACATCCTTGAACCTAAAGATCGGATACGCCGAGAAACCAGGAGGATACTCGGCGTTTACGGACACTCCAGGAAATCAGGTTTTCACCGAGGAGAAAATCACTTCATACGAAGCTTCTCTTGATCTTGCTCCATCCGAAAACTGGCAGGTCAACTTGACTGCCTTTTTCAATGACATAGAGGATTACCAATTCGAGCTCAACGAACCCTTCCCTTCCATGAATTACTACTTGGAAAATGCCGACGAAGCTTCCGTTTACGGCATTGAAGTCGACTCTACTTGGGTGATCGAGGGAGGTTGGGCCTTCAGT
>JAURNO010000422.1 GCA_030830145.1 Verrucomicrobiota bacterium | reverse complement strand
GGGAGGCGGTTATGGCAATACGCCGGCACAGATCGAAGCAAGCGGGGTTACTGCGGTCGACGCAGGTGGCAATCATAGTTTGTACGTCAAGAGCGACGGGAGCCTTTGGGCAATGGGGCAGAACAATTACGGCCAATTGGGGGACGGCACGACCTCACAACGTGCATCGCCCGTGCAAGTCGAAGTAAGCGGGGTCACTGCGGTCGATGCGGGTGGCAATCATAGTTTGTACGTCAAGAGCGACGGGAGCCTTTGGGCAATGGGGCGTAATTACTTCGGCCAATTGGGAGACGGAACCAACACCGATCGAAACTCTCCCGTGCAAATCGAATCGAGTGGAGTGGTATTGGCTTCAGCAGGAGAAGGAGGCTCTTCGCAACCCGCTCACAGTTTGTACGTCAAGAGCGACGGAAGCCTTTGGGGAATGGGCAATAACAGTTATGGGCAATTGGGTGACGGAAGCCAAACACATAGAAGCACGCCCGTGCAAGTTCAGTCAAGCGGAGTAACTGCAATCGCCGTTGGTTATATCCATAGTTTGTTCTTGAAAAGCGATGGTAGCCTTTGGGGAATGGGTAACAATTATTACGGTGCGGTGTTGGGCAACCCGTCTTTAGGTCCAGTGAACCACACTCCCTTTCAACTCGAATCGAGTGGTGTATCTTCAGTCGCTGCGTCCATGTATACCACTCTATACATGAAAAGCAATGGCAACCTTTGGGGAATGGGACGGAACAACACAGGTCAATTGGGGGATGGGACAACTACGCAACGCACATGGCCCGTGCAGACCAACACACCTCCCTCCGATCTCAACTCCACCGCTCCCCTCGCCTTCCCGGAGAACCAACCGACCGGAACGGTGGTCGGTGAATTCAACGCAACCGATCCGGATTTAAACAGAAGGTTCACCCAGGACTTGGGAATGAAGGTTTGGGAGTTTGAAACAGGTGGAGCAATTTGGTCAAAGCCCGCTCTTGCTTCAAACGGAATGGTTTTCTTTGGATCGAAGGACAATAAATTTTATGCGTTGGATTCGGAAACCGGAGCAGAGTTGTGGAAATTCAACGGCAGTCACCCGTTCTGCAAACCTGCAATTGGCCAAAACGGAAGGGTTTACGTGGGTACTGAAAACGGAAAAATCTATTCGTTTAATTTTCAAGGCAACAAACTTTGGGAATTTGCAACTGGGAACAAAGTGGTGGCTTCTCCGACATTGGATGGAAACGGCAAACTTTACATTGGTTCTTGTGACAATAAATTCTATGCATTGAACTGTAACGACGGCACAAAGGTTTGGGAATTCAACGCCGGGTCACAAATACATACCAAAACGGTTCTATCCAAAGACGGAAAACTGTTCTTCGGCACAGCCGCTTCGAGCAACGCCAAACTGTATGCACTTGATTCATCCGACGGATCAAAAATTTGGGAATTCACAGTCGCTCAAAAAATTTGGTCTTCCCCGGCCCTCGGTCTTGATGGCACCGTTTATTTCGGATGCCACGATGGAAAAATTTATGCTTTGGACCCCGGCGACGGATCCCTGATCTGGACACACAACGCCCAATCGGCAGTTGCGGGACCTGTCACCTTGGGCTACGACGACTCGCTTTTTGCGGTTACTTCATCCGGCAAGCTTCTCGCCCTGGACTCAAAAACAGGAACGCAGAAATGGGCATTCAGCACCGGTTCATCGGGAACACGAAACACCCCGACCGTGGCTTCGGACAACAGCGTTTATTTTGGAGATATAAATGGAAAGCTTTATTCGATCAACGGGAACGACGGAACGAAACTGTGGGATTTGCAGGTTGGAAACGGATTCAATGTTTCCTCTCCCTGCATTTCTCCGAATGGAAAATTGTTGATCGGTTCTCAGAACAACAAACTATACTGCGTCCAAGCTTCCGCTCCTCTCGCTTCGAACGCGGTGTGGCCAGCCTATGGTTTCGACAACAAGAAAACAGGAAATAGAAAACCTCACTTGACCTACTCGTTGGTGAGTGGACCCGGCGACGGAAACAATTCACTCTTTACGCTCGAAACGAACGGTACGCTCAAGACCGCCAACACCTTCGATTTCGAGAGCAACGCCTCGATCTATTCCATCCGCGTGCGGGTCCAAGATGAGCATAATGCAACGGTCGAAGGGAATTTCACGATCAACCTAACGGACGACCCTTCAGACAACCCTGCTGACCTCACAACCGGTCTGATCGCATGGCTTCCTTTTGATGGGAATACTACCGACATTTCCGGAAACGGAAACCATGGCACGATCAACAGCGCCGTATTGGCTTCCGATCGTTTTGGTCGAAACGGAGGCGCTTACAGGCTTCAAAGTTGGTTTACTTTAGGCAATTCAACTCAAGATTGGGGAATAGGATTGGGAGACATCGATGCCTTGGACTCACCGGAAGCTTGCAGCTTTTCGATTTGGTTCAATCGAGAAGTTCATCATGGAGGGGGACACACTAACACAGGACATTCTGTAAATAATGTTTTAATCGCTCAGGCAGGTAATGGCAGAAGTGGAGAAGGAAGAGCCCTCACCAATGTGGAGATTGGCTCGGAGGGGTCAAAATTTGAAATTTATATTGATTCGGATGATTCGGACGGAACCGTATATTTGGAAGCAGGATTGAGCTCCATGAGATGGTACCACCTCGTAGTGGTTTTTGATGAATCGCTAAAGGTTTATTTGGATGGCTCTCTTATAGGTACCTACAACCAATATGGGGGAAAAATCGAGTCTAGTGATACTTTGCCATTGATCATCGGAGCCGCGGGACGGAACCAGGATTACATGGGAGGGTTCGATGGCTTAATTGATAATTTTAGAATTTACGAACGCGCCCTTTCATCGATTGAGGTTTCAGCATTATATAACTTGGAGAACTCACCTCAAAACTCGCTTCCCACCAACCTCAACTCCACCGCTCCCCTCGCCTTCTCCGAGAACCAACCCATCGGGACCATCGTAGGTGAATTCAATGCAACCGATGCGGATGCCGGGGCCACTCTGTCTTACCACTTTGCGAGTGGTGCGGGCGACACCCACAATTCCCTCTTCACGATGGATTCGAATGGTACGCTCAAGACCGCGATCACCTTTGATTTCGAAAGCAATGCCTCGAGCTACAGCATCCGAGTCCAAGTCAAAGACGAGTTCAATGCAACGGCCGAAGGGAACTTCACCGTCACGCTGAGGGATGTTTTCGAGGATGCTGATGGGGACGGTTTCAGTGATCAGGAGGAAGCAGGCGCCGGAACCCTCCATAATGATCCTTCAAGCAAACCCGGGCTCGATTACGGTCTTGTTGGCTACTGGCCTCTTGACGGCAACGCTTCGGACATGTCAGGGAATGGCAACCACGGGATTCTGAAAAATGGCCCAAATTCAGGAACGGACCGCAATGGAATTGCAGGGAAAGCATACAGTTTCGACGGGGTGGATGACTGGCTTGAAATTCCATCATCATCCAGCCTTAATTTCTCCTCTGCGAATGGTATTTCAGTCCAATTGTGGGTTAATTCCGAACAAGCCGATCAGTGGATACCCTTGATCCGAAAAGGCTATGCCAACCAATCCCCGGAGAATGGGGAATGGGAATTCAGGCTTCCAACGGGCACAGAAGGGAAGATTCAATTTGCGACTATTTCCAAAAAGCTCAACTACAATGGAAATTTAGTACAGGCAGGCCGTTGGCATTGCTTTGCTTTCAGTGCAAATTTGATCACCAAGGAAGTCCAGTTGTTTTTGGACGGCAATCCTGTCGCAACCCAAGTGATTCCCGAACTTTCCACTTTCTCCTGCAACAAATGGATTAGGATAGGACAACACACCGCACAGAACCTCATTCAAGGTCAAGTTGACGAGGTCCGCATATATAACCGGGCCTTGTCCGCAAACTATATAGCGGCCTTGTACCAACTGCAGAAACCAAACTCCTCTCCTGTCTTTGCCAACCCCGCATCCGCCACCGTTCCCGAGAACCAGACTTTCGCCATTGAACTGAACGCCTCCGATCCGGATGGGGACGCCCTCACCTATTCTATCTCGGGCGGTCTTGAAGAAGCTAAGTTCGACCTCAATGCTTCCACCGGAGTTCTCACCTTCAAATCACCTCCTGATTACGAGGCCAACGCTTCTTCGTCCGGAAACAACATTTATTCCGTAGTCGTTCAAGTCTCCGACGGTACACTCGATGCCAACCAGACCGTTACAATCCATGTAACGGATGTCTACGAAGCTCCCCCCAACACTGCTCCCATCGACTTGAACTCGACCGCTCCTCTTACGATTGCCGAGAACCAACCGGTCGGGACCTTCGTCGGACAGTTCACGGCCAACAACCCCGATGCCAACGCCACCTTTTCCTACCTGTTGGTCCCAGGAGCAAACCAGAACGACAACCATCTCTTTTTCTTGGAAGCCAACGGTACCCTTAAGACCGCCTCCACCTTCGATTACGAATCGAATGCATCGACTTATTCCATCCGCGTCCAAGCCAAAGACGAGTCCAACGCAACGGTCGAAGGGAACTTCACGGTCTCGCTGACCGACGTTTACGAAGTTCCGACCGATCAAACCGGAGGAAGCGAGGATAATTCATCAGGCGAGAACAATGCGACCCAACCTGGCTCAGGTGACTCGAACGGAACCAATCCCGGCAACAATGGGACCCAACCTGGTTTTGGAGATTCCAATACCACCACCTCCGACAACAACGGAACACAGGTTCTACCAGGTGACTCCAACGCCAGCCAACCCGACGGCAACAGCACCCAAGTTCTTCCGATCGACTCCAACGCCACCACCCCGGATACCAATGGCACGCAACCGGGAACACCTGTAGGGGATCTTTTCCAACCCATCGTGGAAACCGGAGAGGCGAAGAAGATTTCCAAAGTTTCCGCGACTTTGCGGGGATCGTTGGTCGACAATGGAGGAGCACCCATCACCGAACGGGGTTTCCTGCTCTCCGAAAGGCCCAATCCGAAACCGGGCCGCAAAAACGTGACCCGTCTCGATTCCAACACTTCGAAGAACTTCCAAGCCCAAGCCACAAACCTGAAGGCAGGCAAAAAATATTTCTTCCGTGCCTTCGCGATCAACGCCCAAGGGACCGCCCTCGGTTCGGTCGAGACTTTCACCACCATCGCAGGCCCACCCTCCCCGAGTTGGATCAACGCCCAACCAAGAACGGCCGCCAACTGGTGGACGAGCCGTTGGTTCGGGAACTTCTACCTCAATGCAAATGGCTGGGCCCGCCACGAGAAACTAGGCTGGGTCTTCCCCATGGAAAGCCCGACGGCCGGCCTCTGGCTCTGGAAACGCGACTTCGGCTGGCTCTGGACGGACAAAGAAATTTACCCGTTTTTGTATAAGTCCTCGACAGGCGGTTGGCATTATTTCTATGGTAACCATGAGGATACCCTTTTCCTTTATGATTACTCCACAAAACGGTGGATCACCCTACTGCAAAAATAAACATGCACATGTCCATTTCACGACTCTTTTCATCTTCTTTCCTGTGTGCGTGTGTTTGCCTGAGCCTCGGGCTCAGGACTTTGTCCGCCCAAGCCCCCGCGGTTGACCTGGAGCAGGCAACTCAGGCTTCCCAGTTTATCGAAGCCAAGATTGGCGAGAAAACCTTCAGGGCTCAAAAAATTCTGTCCGGAGATCTTGGGCAGGGTTCTTTCTCCTGGTCGGGTAGCCTGCTTGGAACAGAGAAAGGGTTTTTGTCCTTTGCCAAGTCAGGGGATCACTTCAATGGTTCTCTCACGCTACACGGTGGCAACGGCTTTTCGATCAAAGGAAAGAAGGGCAACTTGCTCATTCAGTCCGGTTTTGCTCACGCAAAGGCTTGCGGTGGATGCAAATTCGAAGAGGGTCAACTTCCAGCCGATCCGCGCAAAGCCGCCCAACCACTTAAGAGCTGGCGCAACGGGGATGCCAACCTCATTGATTTGCTGGTGGTCTATCCATCCGCAGTCCGTTCCGCAGCCGGTAGTACGGCGGCGGTCGAAGCAGCTATCGCAAGCGCCGTGGCGGACTCCAACTTGTGCTACCGCAGCAGCCTGGTTCCCATGCAACTACGGGTCGTTCACATGGCGGAAGTCACCTACACTCCCACCGGATTATTGGATACCGACTTGTCCCGGCTCAAAAATCCATCCGATGGTTCGATGGACAACGTGCATACCCTCCGGGATCAATACGGGGCCGATTTGGTCTGTATGCTGACTACCACGAGTGATGCAGGTGGCCTCGCAAGCACCATGCAGCACCCAAGCCACAATTTCGAATCCAGTGGATTCAACGTAAACGTTTGGGACCAACTGGGGGCTCCTTCCTATACTTTGGCCCATGAGATCGGACACAACATGGGCTGTTTGCACAACCGGGAGGATTCGACTTGGGACAGCGACTATGAATTGTCGGCGTTTTGTTTTGGAAAGCGTTGGTACCAAGGAGGCCAAGGGTACAGAACGGTCATGTCCTACGATTCCAACCCTGCTTCTTATGGCAACCGGATTCCCTTTTTCTCGAATCCGAACGTCAGCTACCTCGGTACCTCGGTCGGCAACGCGGGCACCGAGGACAATGCTCAGGTCCTTTCCATCACCGCGCCCTACGTGTCGAATTTCAGGACCTCCAAAGTACAAGCCATCCTTCCAACCGTTTTCGACCGCGTGGTACCGGAAGGCAATACCACTTCGTTCAAGGTCAGGTTGACCGTTCAGCCGGTCGGCTCCGTGAACGTATCTTTGTCGGTATCCGGTGACAGTGATTTTTTTCTGAGCGGCTCTTCGAGCCTGACTTTCGACTCTACGAACTGGAACATCGCCCAGACCGTTCAGGTTTCCGCACAGGCAGATACCGATTCCGCAAACGGAACGGGAACGCTTACCCTTTCCGCTACCGGAATTCCATCGGCAACCGTTCAGTTG
>JAURNO010000421.1 GCA_030830145.1 Verrucomicrobiota bacterium | reverse complement strand
TTTGGCGTTATCCGGAAAAATCAATGGTGAAATTTCCTCTCAGCGAAGATTGCTTTTCTTTTTTGACAAAATCGAAGTAAACGGAGAGGTGGACGTCTTTCTAAAGAAGGGCCAGAGGAACCGCGAGACGACCGTCTATGCGGATTCCGAAATCATAGACTCCGTTACTACAAAGGTCAGCAAAAGAACTCTTTACGTCGATGCCAACAATACCTACCAGCTTGCCCGTCGACTCCCATTCGTCAAACTGAACGCCCGCAGAAAATTCCCGGTTGAGATCATGGTTTCCATAGACAAACTTACAGAAATCAGAGTCCACGGGGGGAGCAATTTGACTTCGGCTGAATTGCAATCCGACGGACTATCCGTCTTTTGCTCGACCTCCGGCAAGGTCCATTTGGAAAACCTCCTTTCACCAACCCTCAACCTTCGCCAAGAGGGAAACGGGGTCGTTGTCCTCAAAGGACGAGGAGTCAACCGCTTGGAAGCCCAAGTTTTGGGCAATAGTTCACTTCGCGCAGAAGGGTTCGATGTTGGCGAGACCACCCTCTTGCACCAAGGCAAAGAGGCTGTCCACTTGGCTCCACTTCGTTGGTTGGATGCCCGTATGCGCGGTTCCGGAAACCTTTTTTTGCACAAACAACCTGAGAAGATGGTAATCGATCAAGCGGGAAAAGGGATTGTACGCGACATCATCACGGGCCCCCTGCCCTTTCTCGATCATAATGCAAGCGTGCCCAAGTTGGGCGAAGAATATTAGAGGGTAATCTCTTCGCCTTCCACGGCAGGTCGTACGCCTTCTCTGCGTGCCTCCGCTTCTTTGGCAATCTGATCCATTTTCTCGTCGCTGTGAGAAGGATCGTGATGGAACAGGAAAGTCTGTTTGACTTGAGCGGCTTCGGCAACCTTGACGGCTTCTTCCCAAGTCGAATGACCCCAACCCTTGAACTTGGGATATTCCTCCGTGGTGTAGGCTGAATCGTAGACCATCACATCGGCATCCTTGGCTAGGGTCACCACGCTCTCGTCAATCCGGTCCTCGTAATGCTCCGTATCGGTGCAAATGGCAATTGCCTTGCCTTGAAACTCGATTCTGTATCCGCAGGCTCCGTTGGGGTGATTGAGTTTACCCGTGCGAATAACGATCCCATCCCCCAATTCGAATACGTGTCCGCAAAAGAAATCCTTGAATGAACACGCTTGTTCAATCAAAGAACTCGGAACGGGAAAGACCGGATCTTTCATGAGCATGGTACCAATGATTCCCTGGAGATCGTATTCGTCGTTTGCCGTCAAGTGCCCGGCATGCAATCTGACGTCGCTCACGGGGTTGTAAAGAGGGGCGAAAAAAGGCAACCCTTGGATATGGTCCATGTGGGTATGGGTAAAAAACAAATCGGCATTGAGCAGATTCCCCTCCTCAATCATAATCTTTTTGCCAAGCAAGCGTATGCCCGTGCCCGCATCGATGATAATCCGCTTCTTACCACAGGTTATTTCGAAGCAAGTGGTATTTCCGCCATATTTGACGGTATCGGGACCCGGGCAAGGTATGCTTCCCCGTGTTCCCCAAAACTTGAGCTTGAATAGGGTAGAATCAGACATAAGTGGCTCTATCTATTTAAAATATTACAAAAAGTACAAACTTGGCAATCTTCAAAGGCATGCTCCTTCAGGACTCTGCTCGAACTACCTGTCGCGCCATTCCCCATTTTCATCCTGATAGGAATTGGTAATCCTGCCGTCTCCCCAATCATAAGAACCCAGCACGCCCAATCCCTTTTCGAATTGCCCTGTAAAACTCGTGCCATCTCCAAAATCAAGGTTGCCTCTTCCCTGTTTCGATCCCTCCACCCACATCCCCGAATAAGTGACGCCCGTCGGGTCTTGCTGAGTGCCAAAACCATCAGGCAATCCATTTTTGAACGTTCCCGAGTAAGCGGTGCCGTTCGGTTTAAGCCAAACCCCGATTCCTGAAAAAACGCCCGAAGCAAAGTTTCCGACATACAAAGAACCGTCGTTTTGTTCAAGAACTCCGCTTCCATGATACGAATTGGAAAAGAATCTACCGGTGTAACGGTCTCCCCCAAGCGACTGAAAAGTTCCCTTGGCAAAGGAACCATCGGGATTGAACACCCCGGTAAATTCCTCGTTCAACTCGGTTTTCATCCTTCCCTCCGAGAGAGACGATTGATTCCACTTGCCGGTTAAAATCACACCATCCGAGCCTTGATATTCGCCATAGCTCAATTCATCCGATTCCCAATGCCCCTCCATGCGCGAAGAATCCGCAAAGATCAACACCCCGAACCCCTCTTTTTTCCCGCTTTCCCAAATACCCGAATAGCGATCGAGTTCCTCATCGGACTTGTAAATGCGTGTTCCGTAGCCATGGGCAAAGCCATTTTTGTAGAGGCCCTCGAAAACGTCACCGGAAGGGAAAGTTCTCTTCCCATAACCATTGGGTTTGCCTTTTGAAAATTCGCCTTCGTATATCGAACCGTCCTCCAAAGTCTGCTTGCCCTCCATCGACTTGTCACGCAGACCGCTCGATTCCTTTTGCAATGCGCTTCGCTCCTCTTCTTCGTTTCCACAAGCCGCCAACATGAAAAACATGGCGCAAATCGCAGGAGGATGAAAAATCCAAGAATTCAAACCTAAGCGCATAACTAATTGATCTTGATGCTTTTGCTTACCTCAAAAATACTCGTAACGATGGCAATCGCGACCAGGGCGACCAAGGAAAAGGCAAAACCCAAAGCGGCTCCCGAAACCAAAGTCGTCATGACTTTGATCTTCTTCGTCAATTGATCGCGAAAGGAATTGCCTATGTCTTCCATACTGTTGCCCAGGTTGCCCGTTTTTTCTCCGACTTCCAATATATCGAGTTGAATCAAGGGGAGAAACTTGAATTTCCTCAAGGCTTCGGGAAGAGACTTCCCTTCGTTCACCAAAGCGCGGGCGGAGCGGAATCGGTCGCGCAGATACCGGTTGGTGATGGTTTTTTCACAAAGGCGCAAGTTTTCGGTTAAACCGATGCCACTCCAAATCAAAGTGGAAAGCAAACTCGTGAGTTGGAACATTTGCGACAGGTAGATAATCTGGCCAAAGAGAGGGATTTTCAAGATAGCCCGGTCCACCGACATTCCTCCTTTTTCCGTTTTGCTCCAACGGTGAGTAATCGCCAGAGATATGATCAAACCGATCAGGACAAAGGGACCAAAGGTTTTTACGAAATCGGAACTGCCAATGAGAAGTTTGGCCAGAAAATTCATTTCTCCACCCATCTTGTCCAACATGCTTTTTATTTGAGGCAAAAGAACTTTAATGAAGAAAACAACAACGGCAAAGGCAACGAATCCGACGAAACACGGATACGCCATGCTTGTCAGGACTTTCGAACGGATGGCCCTCTTTTCCTCCAGATAAACGATTATCTTTTTCAGGATGGGACCTACGTTTCCGGTTGCTTCGCCGGCCTCGATTACGAAAGTGGAGGATTCGCTGAAATACTGCGGCAACGCTCTCATTGCACGGGAGAGCGTTCTGCCCTCTGCTAGTTCCTTCCATAAAAAACGAGCCACTTCTTTGAGTTTCGGATCGGAAAGCCTTTGGTTGAGAAGCTTGACCGCATCGGCCACCGGCATCCCGCTTCCATGCAATTCCATAAGTCTTTTGAGAAAATCCAATCCGATTGCTTCTCCCTTCGATCCAAGTTTGCGGGAACCGCGTTTGGAAGAACCGTTCTTCTTGGCATCCGACAAGGAGACTACGGTTTTACTCTTTTTTTCGCTTCCTCCGATTTTGGTTACTTTGAGCGGAGTTACTCCATTCGCTCGGATCAACTTCTTGGCCTTTTTCGAGTCGTCTGCCTCGATCTCTCCGGAAAGGCTTTTGCCCTTCAGGTCGATTGCGACGTATTTGAACTTGGCCATTTACGGTTCGTTCAATCCTCGACCGATTCTTCCGTCACACCCTCCGTCGGGTCATCACCGAAAGGCGTTGCCGGTTCTTCGTCGATAAAGCCGTCGGCGTAGCGAATTACTTCGTCGAAGGTCGTGAGACCACGCTTGATTTGTTCCCAACCACTCCCCTGCAAAGTGCTCATGCCTTCCTTGAGAGCAATCTCCCTGATATCGGGAGCGGAAGCGTTGTTGATCACCAATCCGTGAATTGAGTCGCTCATCTTCATCAACTCAAAGATGCCCACCCGTCCACGGTAGCCGAGGTTTTGACAATTTTGGCACCCTACTGAGCGCAGGACCTTGTCCGCATGTATTTTTTCACCCGGGTCGACTTCAAGCAAGGACAAGGAAGCAAGAAGATCACTATCGGACATTTGGGCGGGAGAGGAACATTCCTGGCAAAGCCTCCGCACGAGCCTTTGGGCAATGACCATTTCAACCGAGGAAGCAATGAGAAACGGTTCGATTTCCATGTCCACCAAGCGGGTAATTGCCCCCGGAGCATCGTTGGTGTGCAAAGTACTCAAAACCAAGTGCCCCGTAAGGGAGGCCCGAATGGCAATATCCGCCGTCTCACGGTCTCTGATTTCTCCAACCATGATGACGTCCGGATCCTGCCGTAAAATTTCCCGCAGGGCACTCGCGAAGGTGAAACCGATTTCCGAATTCACTTGGGTTTGGTTGATACCCGCAACCTCGTACTCCACTGGGTCCTCAACCGTCATAATACGGCGTTCGGGTTTGTGAATCCTCCTGATGAAGGCGGTCAAGGAGGTTGATTTACCAGACCCCGTAGGCCCCGTTACCAAAACAATCCCGTGGGGTTTCTCCAAGATTGAGACGATGTTTTTTTCATCGTTCTCAGCCAAACCAAGTTCCCGCATGGACAGGGGTTGGGACTTTTCGTTAAGCAAACGCAAACTGATGCTTTCGCCATAAAGGGTAGGCAAAGTGGAAACACGAATATCAAGGTCACTCTGTCCTTGATTAAAGGTAATTCTGCCCCCCTGAGGCCTCCTCTTTTCGGAAATATTGATGGCGCTCATGATCTTGATCCGGGAGATGATGGCGTCCTGGAAACTCCTCAAGTTGTCCGGAACCCGAACGGGGACCAGTTGGCCGTCGATACGGTATCGTATTTGCAGGGTTTCCTTGTGAGGTTCGAAATGTATATCCGTCGCCCGGTCCACGATGGCCCGTTGGATAACCTCATTGACGAATCGGATGATCGCCGCATTTTGATCCTCGAGATCATCCTGGGCATCCTCGTCTGCATCCGTATCCAGATCCGAATCATCCAGGCTGTCGGCTCCAATGCCAAAGTTCTCCGTAATGGCCCGGGAAATTTTTTCCGGTGAGCTCAAACTCCAAACCGGAGTCCTGCCCGAAACGGCAAAAACCCAACGACTCATGCGCGTCGAGGGAGGCCAAACCGCGACCAATTCGATTCGCCCGTCCTCGTCCAAGCCAACAGGCAGGCAACTGTAGTTGTGGATCATCCGCAAAGGAAGGAGTTTGGTCGGGTTTTCGGGCAACTCGAAATCCTCGACGTAGGAAAGCTCGGATTTCTTTCCAATCTCTCGCATGGTTTCAATCAACTCACGAGAATATTTCGAGGCAAGCAAACGGGCCCGATCCTCGAGGGGTGAACTTAAAATGTTGATGCGATCGACGTCGGACAACCCGGGCCACCAATCCATGTTCTCGAACGCAGAAGAAGAGAGAAGGATTTTTTCCTCACGCTCATCCTCGCCCGTTTTACTGGATTCGGGTTCCTCGGGATTTGTTTTTTCTGAAATCACGGTCTGGTTTATTTTCTTTTCGGGCCAGGTACGACCAACCCTCGTGGTGGTGCCTTTCTTACCGGAGGAACCGGAGCCTTCTTGGCAGGCTTGGCGGCACTCGGCGAGGTCGGGTTGAAGGCGGCGCCGGAAGCCTTCGACGCTTCGGCTAGGTCGATCGATTCATAGGCAACTTGAGGATTCGAACTCTCATGAGTAACCTTGTAGTTCTCAGGATCAAATACGAAAACGTCGCCGGCATGGGTCACTCCGGTTGAGTTTTGCTCCCAAGACAACCAGGCGCTCTCCCTGGTCGTTTTGTGATAAAGCGCAAAATACCATTTCCCTTCGAATTGATAACAGCCCCGCAAATCGTATGGAGAGGGAAGCTTTTTTACGGGTGGAGTAATTTTCTTGGGCGGAGGAAGCTGACTTGGCAGGATTTTAGGAGGCGGAGGGGGGCGACCGGGTATGGCGAAGGGGCTTGCCTTTTGGGCCACTAAAAAGCCCGTCCCCCAAAGGAGTAAAAGGTAACAAAAAGCAGCCCGAATGGATTTTGCCCAAAAAGAAGTCATCACAAACTGGGTCGGGAAGCTGGTTTGTCTTGGTTCGAGGCCTGCCCCTTGTTTTTCCCATCGATGTCGGGCATTCCTAGGATTTTTCCGGAAGGCGAGGTGAATTTCGGTTTGTAGTCCCCTTTGATGCGGTCATCTATGGATTTTACATTTTCTTCCGTGTCATTAAAACCTGGCTTCATAATCGTGGGCTTCAGGAAAATAAGCAGTTCCGTCGGGGTATACTTGACGGTCTTGGGACGAAAAAACTTTTTTCCCAGGTAGGGAATGTCGCTCAACAAATTGTATTTGGACTCAGTCGAATCAACCTGCACCTCCTGCAGTCCCCCCAAGACAATAATCTCCCCATCCCGAACGGTTACGACCGACTTGGCCTCCCGAATCTTTTTTGCAGGCAGGGATTGGCCTTGGTAGGTGTTGCTCTGGGTCTCGTCGAATTTCTCGGCTTTGACTTCAACCTCCATGAAGATCGAGCCAGGTGAAACAATCGTTCCATTTTCATCGATTTGAGGCAAACCGATCTTGGGTTTCTTGATCTCGAGAGAAGTCTTTGCCGTAATCTTGCTTTGTTGACCGGTATTGGAAGCACCATCCGTTCCGGTGTTGTATCCGGAGTAGGTCGGAATGACGATATTTCGTTCGTCTTCGATAAGAATGTGCACGTCGGGCGAATTGTGGGCAAAACTAAGGGTCGGGGTCGAGAAAATCCGCACATCGTTACGCTCCGAGGACAAGGCGAATATCTGGTCCCAACGGATTCCGGTCAGTTTCCAGTCTTCCATTTGAAAAGGCATGCTCGTATTCAAACCGGGAATCCCCAAAACCCCCTGAAAAGTCTCTCTGGGGATATTTTGAGAGACTGAAGTGGAAATATCGTCACCCGTACCCAACAAACCATCGGGACCCGCCGACGTAACTTGCTGGTTCCCCGTAACAGTTTCCCCAAACAAGCCTTCGCCTCTCGGGCCGCGGGCGAACTTCGACCATTCCAAGTTGCCAAGAAGAGCATCGATGCCCCTTTGGTTTTGCTCGGTCAGGTCCACCATTACAAATATGGTTTCGAGTCGGGCTTGGGGCAGCGGTTGATCCAACGAGTCGATCATACGCCCGATTTCCACGATATCTTCCTTGGTTCCGTAAACCAAAATTGCATTGCTCCTCTCGGCCGAGGAGATCGTAATGAAGTCACTGAACTCATGTGAACCCTCCCCGGCCTGGTCGCCGC
>JAURNO010000420.1 GCA_030830145.1 Verrucomicrobiota bacterium | reverse complement strand
CCTACCAATGGGAAAGCGGGGCTTGGTGCCAAGTACGTTTTCAAGCCCTTCCGGGAGATGGCGAGAATACTCGCATTAGGCTGAAACTTTGGAAGCGAGCCGAAGAAGAGCCTGGAGAATGGCTCTTCGACGAGATTGACCGAAGTGCATTTGCCGGAGGAAAATGCGCTCTTTGGGGATACCCCTATGCGGGGACACCACTCCATTTCGATGATTTGAAAATAGAATCCAAGGCTTTGTAGATAGCTTTGTCTTGGGAATTTTTTTTTGACCCAGCAGTTGTCTGCAGGTTGCTAGAGTTAAGAAACTTTTTATTCTAAGGACTATGGAAATTCTTCCAAAGATCGGTAATCTCGCATGCTTTTCGCTCCTAGCCTTTATCACTGGTTCGGCTTGGGCGGTAAAATCGGATTCTTATGTGAAAGAGGTCCTGCCTCTCTTGCAGGAGTATTGCTATGATTGCCATGGAGAGGGGGCCAAGAAAGGAAAATTGACTCTCGATCATCACTCGAACCTTGAAGAGAGTACGGGTGATCTGGAATTGTGGAAGAAGGTATGGGAAAACCTTCACAGGCGAAATATGCCTCCCGCCGATAAGGATCAACCCGCCGATGAAGAAATCGACCGGATTTTAAGTTGGATAGAAAAATCCGTTTTCCAGCATGATTCGGAAAAAATAAATCCTGGAAACGTGGTTTTAAGGCGATTGAACCGGGCAGAATACAAAAATACGATACGAGATCTTTTTGGCGTAAAGATTGAAACTGAAGCCTTGTTTCCCGCGGACGATACGGGTCATGGGTTTGATACGATTGGGGAAGTTCTGACTCTGTCTCCACTCCTTATGGAAAAGTATATGGAGGCTGCCGAGTTGGTTTTGGAGAGGGCTTTGGGCGGCAGCGCCAACAATAAGGGACTCATCTATGGCGGGGCCAAGATCAGTGGAGGCAAATCTTTTGGAGATGTCCGGGTTCTGCCATCGACTGGGTCGTTTTCGGTTACCCCTGTTATTCCCACATCGGGATCCTACACGGTTGAAATTGAGGCCTCCGCAAGTCGTGCAGGAAAAGGTTTTGCCGAAATGGGGGTTCGGATCGGGAAGAAGTTTTCTCAAACGATCGAAGTGAAGGCTGAATACCCATCGTTTACGACTTACCGTTTCGAACAAGTTCTCGATGAAGAGAAGGGGTTGGAAATACAGGCCTCTTTTCTGAATGATTTTTACGATCCTCGGAACAAGGACCCCAAGCGAAGAGACCGTAATCTTTTTGTCCGCAAAATTTCGCTGACCCCCAAGGATGTTTTGCCCCCCAGTTACGCTCACCGCAGAAAAATCCTTTTGGGAGGCATAAGAGACGAAGATTTCAGTCAGGAAAAAGTGCATGCAGTCCTCCGGAAACTTTTGCCCCGTATTTATCGAGTAGGCTTGAGTGAATCTGAAATCGCAAGACACCTCGAACTTTTCAAGGCGACCAAACAAGGCAAAACTGGAAGCTTTGATGCGCTCCGCGTCGTACTCAAAGCGGCTTTGGTTTCTCCGCGCTTTCTTTTTCGGGAAGAAGTAAGAATTGATTCGCGATCCGAAGTCGAGGCTTATCCGCTCGATGATTTTGCCTTGGCCAACCGCTTATCCTATTTTCTGTGGAGCTCCCTTCCGGATGAAAAACTTTGGGAAAGGGCTCGCTCCGGTACTTTGAGGACTCATTTGGAAAAAGAGGTTCGCCGCATGCTTGCCGACCCCAAAACCGATGCGTTCATCGGCAATTTTGCCGGTCAATGGCTACAGCTTCGTGACCTGGAAATGTCAAACCCCGACAGGCGTCGGTTTCCAACTTTTACAAATGAGTTACGAGAATCCATGCGTATGGAAACGGAATTCTTCTTCTCCCATCTTCTTCGTGAAAACAAACCGATTTCAGAGTTTTTGACGGCAAACTATACGTTCTCCAACAAAAAGCTGGCCGATTATTACAAATTGGAAGGGAAGTTCGACCGTGCATTCAAGAAGGTATTGCTAAGCGGGGTAAATCGAATGCAGCGAGGGGGCCTCTTATCTCATTCTTCCATACTTACCATTACCTCAAACCCAACCCGGACTTCACCAGTTAAGAGAGGAAGATGGGTTTTGGACAACCTACTTGGGGCTCCTCCCAAGGAACCCCCTCCGGGGATACCGGAGTTGGAAGAATCATCTCCTCAACAAAAACACAAATTGACCTTTCGCGAACAACTCGCCCGACACAGCCGTAGTGCGGATTGCTCATCCTGTCACATAAGTATGGATGCAATGGGTTTTGCCTTGGAGAATTACGATGCTATCGGAAAATGGCGCATTAGTGAGGAGGGCACCCCGATAGACTCTACGGGCCGATTGGCAACGGGGGCAAGTTTCACGGGACCTATGGAATTACAGCAATTTATTGCAGAGAAGAAGCTAAGTGCTTTCACGCGTTGCCTTACTGAAAAGCTTTTGACTTATGGAATTGGTCGCGGGATGGAATATTACGATCGTGTGGCCATTGATACAATCGCCCGCAAAGTCTCTTTGGATGGAAAAGGTTTGCAAGATTTGATCGTAGAAGTTGTGGAGAGCCCTCCCTTTACGCTTGTCGGGAAGCGTACGAAGTCATTGCCGGACAACTAATTTTTATTGTCTCGAAAGGAAACTTTAGAGATATTTATTATCATGATTTCAACAGATTTATCCCGTCGGACTTTTTTGAGAGGGTTGGGTGTTTCTTTGGCATTACCCGGTTTTGAATCGCTCGCTAAAGGTGGAGTACATTCGGTGCCTCTTCGCATGGGTTTTGCTTACGTGCCCAATGGCGTAATCATGGAAAACTGGCGACCCAAGCACCTTGGTGCTGATTTTTCCTGTCCATCGGCTCTCAAGCCGTTGGATAAAATGAAGAAGGACTTTCAAATCCTTAGTGGATTGGATCATACGAAAGCCAACGCAAATGGGGATGGTGGTGGTGACCACGCCCGTGCCAGCGCTACCTTTCTAACCGGCTGTCAGGCTCGCAAGACAGCTGGTAAAGACATAAGGATCGGAGTATCGGTCGACCAAGTTGCGGCCCAATCAATTGGTAAAAATACCAAACTTCCTTCCTTGGAGCTAAGTTGTGATGCCGCTCGTGGTTCTGGGAAATGTGATTCCGGCTATAGTTGCGCGTATCAATACAATCTTTCTTGGAAGAATGAATCTGTCCCCGTGCCAGCGGAATCGAATCCTCGTTCCGCCTTCGAGCGTTTATTTGGCCAGGCTCAGTTTGGATCGGACGCAAAAGCCGTTCGGCGACGAGTAGCGCTGGACAAAAGCGTTTTGGATTTCGTTTTGGAAGACGCGAAAAAAATGAAGGGAAGATTGGGCTACGACGACAAAGAGAAACTGGAAGAATATCTCGAAAGTGTTCGTGAGGTCGAGTCGAGGATAAGCGGCAGTCTTGATAATCATGAAGACTTTTCCGATCTTAAACGCCCCGAAGGAATTCCACATAGTTATAAAGAGCATATTCGCTCTATGTTTGACTTGATGGCTTTAGCCTACCGATCCGATATTACACGGATTTCGACCTTCCTTCTTGCCCATGACGGAAGCAATCGAAGTTTTCGCGAGATTGGTGTGCCGGAGGGGCATCATAGTCTCTCTCATCATCGGGACGATCCGGAAAAAATGCGGAAGCTTTCCAATATAGACCGCTTTTACAGCGAACAATTTGCCTACTTTATTAACAAGCTTTCTTCCTTCAAGGAAAGCGACGGTAGTCGCTTGTTAGACCATTGCATGATTCTTTACGGAAGCGGTATCAGCGATGGTAATCGTCATCGACATGTTGACCTTCCTGTTTTGTTGGCAGGTGGAAAGGCTCATGGGTTGAAAACTGGCCGGCATCATGATTTTTCAGGCAAAATGGCGTCTCTTTCTCCCGGTGAAAAGGAAGAGATCAATCGCAGCAAAGAAGGTTATGGGATTCCCATGTCAAACTTACACCTCGGATTGCTTGCAAGGATGGGCGTGCAAACGGACCGACTTGGGGATAGCACGGGAATCGCAGATAGTTTCTAGTTCTGTCCTCCGCTTTTTTGCCCGTCGGTGTCCCGAAATAGTGGACAATGATATTGATTCAGGCAAGTTCCCGGGAAAGACGTTCGAAAAGGAAATTCTTGCCAGTATCGGATTTTTACTTTGTGACTTAATGTAAGAATCTGAGTATTTTTTAGTGTATAGTATAAATCGGCTGTTTTTCTTTTCATTGGGAAGCGTTTGCTTTCTTTTGGTTCCTGTTTTTTGGTTGTCCTTGGCCTTGGATTTTAGTGCCTTGGAAAACTTTGTAGTCAAACTGTCTACGACTGAATTCGTTGGTTATCCAATACCCGAGCTACTCGGTTCGACCAAGGGGGAAAATGTGGTGGATCAGGTTCTGAGAATAAAGGTTTTCTTTACCGTGCTTATCGTCGCGTACTCGCTTCTGTTCATTGGCCTTTCTTACCTTGAAGGAGCAACCAGGAGAATCCGTTTTTGCGCACGTGGGATTTCAATTCCATTGTTTTGTTTAATTCTCAGTTTTTGGCTCAAGTTCATTCACGACGATCACATCATTTCCAAACTCGAGAAGAAAGAGCTCTTTCAATACACAATTATTTTTCTCGTAATCTCCGTATTGTTTTTCGCCTACTCTTTTCATTCAAAAAAGAAAGTCAAACCGACAAAATCCACGAAAAATAAGAATACAAAACTTTCCCCTGAAGTTGAAGGCGTAGCAGGAAAGCCTCCTGCGGACAACGAGACACCATCAACAGGAGGAGAAGTTACTCCTGCACAGTCCTCCTCTTCTTCGACGGAAGAAGAAGTTGCCACTCCCGAATCGACTTTGCCTCCGCCCTTACCGGAGGAAGCACCAGTACCCGAATCGACTTTGCCCCCGCCCTTGCCTGAGGAGGCACCAGTTCCCGAACCGACTTTGTCCCCGCCCTTGCCTGAGGAGGCACCAGTACCCGAACCGAGTTTGCCTCCGCCCTTACCGGAGGAACCACCAGTTCCCGAATCGACTTTGCCCCCGCCCTTGCCGGAGGAAGCACCAGTTCCTGAAGCCGAAGTGGAGGAACCCGATATTGCCTCCGAGGAAGAGATG
>JAURNO010000419.1 GCA_030830145.1 Verrucomicrobiota bacterium | reverse complement strand
TTCAATTATGATCGTGCAAGATGGAAAATGCTTTCTCCATCTTAAAAAAATCCTTAATGCCTGGCTCGCTTTCAATGCCACTATTAAGATCAACAAGGCTTGCATGTGTTGCGGAAAGAGCGGCGGAAAGATTTTCAGGAGAAAGGCCGCCAGCGAGCACCCATTTTTTTGAGGGATGCTTATCTTTCAACTTTGTGAATTCCTTCCAATCCGAAACCTTACCCGTCCCACCGAATTTATTTACCGAATAAGAATCCACCAGGAAGGTGTCGGCGTAAGGGATGAACTGGTCGGGAAAGATATCGCCAGGAGGAACCCTTGGGGCCAACCAAAGTTTTTCCTTACCGACAATCTCCGACCATGCGATCACCCGATCCAAGTCAATGGTACAAGGGAAATGCAACTGTACGTAATCAAAACCTATGTTGACGATTTCACTCAAAAACAAAGGGTCGGGGTCGACGTCGACGGCAACCGAAAAGGTTTTGTCAGAATTAAGTAGCTTCCAGATTTTGCGAGCTTCTTTGGGATCAATACAGCGGGGCGAGTCTCCAAAGAGGATGAAACCGAGAAAAGAAACCCCGAGTGCGATGGCATTTTCGCCGTCCACCAATCGGGTAATTCCGCATACCTTGACTTCAGGTTCGCTGACCCTCATTGATTCCCGCCGAATTTAGTAACGAGTGAGTCAACCAAAGACTCCAAACTTGGAGTCTCCGCCTCCAAGCCGACACTCAATCCATTTTCTTTGAGGGTCGCGGTGGTCTGAGCCCCCAAACTGCAAAGAATAGGCGCACGAGCTTGATCTTCCAAAAGCAAGTCTTCCTCTTGCTCAATGTAGGAAAGAGCTGCGGAAGAACTATTGAAAACGAGTGCATCCGCTCCATTCTTCCTGAATTCAAGTAGATCTTTAGCTTCCGAAACATCTGCGAAATCAGTCGAATATACGGATAAAGTATCGACGATGGCATGCCCGAGGGTCTCAAGTAAGTTGACCAAAATGTCACGATTTCGGTTGCCGGTGATCACAAGGACGTTGGCGCTGTCGAGGGAATCAGTGGCGACCAATGCTTGAGCAAGATCCTCGGCGGTGGAAACAGTTGGGATCAATTCGACTTCAAGGTTGTAACTCCGAACGACCGAGGCGGTGGAATCTCCGACACAAGCAATCCGCATTGGCCCGAAACTACGAATATCTCCGAAAGCCCGAAAGAAGAGTTTGAAAAATTCTCGGGCACCGTTCGCACTCGTGAATACGATCCATCCGTAAGTGGCAATACCCGCAAAAGTTTCTGCGACCAGATTTCGTTCTTCGGCCGGAAGTATCTCAATTAAAGGCAGTTCTAAGACTTCAGCCCCTTTTTGCTCCAATAGTTTTTTTAGTCTGCTGTTCTGACCCACCGGACGGGTAACGACAAAACGCCGGCCAAAAAGCGGACGATCCTCAAACCAATCCCCGCTTCCGGCGAGACCAACGGCATTTCCTACAAAAATGATTGCGGGCGATTTCAAGCCTTCCTCTTTCGCCAACCCGACAAGGTCCTTCAACGGGCCAAGAACTTTTCTTTGGCCTGGCAAAGTCCCATTACTTACGATCGCCGCCGGTTTACTATTGGGTAAGCCACCGGCAATCAATTTATCGACGATTTCCTCCAGTTTGCTCATCCCCATGTAAATGCAGAGCGTTCCTCCGGTAGCGGCAAATTTACCAAAATCAATGCGCAAGGATTCCTTTTCAATATCCTCGTGACCCGTAAGGAATGAGATCGAAGATCCGTAATCCCTATGAGTCAGCGGAATTCCGGCATAAGCGGCGCAACCAAGGGCCGCAGTTACACCGGGGACAATCTCATAGGATATCCCGGCCTCATCAAGGACAGTCATTTCCTCCGCGCAACGCCCGAATACGAAAGGATCTCCCCCTTTGAGACGAACCACTCGCTTGCCTGATTGAGCTATCTCAACGAGCATCCGGCAAATCTTGTCTTGTTCCACAGTGTGACGACCCGGAGTCTTGCCTACGTCGATGAGTTCGCAACCCGTCGCGGTTTCTTCCAAGAGGGCGGGGTTTACCAAATTGTCATAGACCAACACTTCACAGGAAGAAACAAGGTCCAATGCTTTGACGGTGATGAGACCTTGATCCCCTGGCCCCGCCCCGACGAGATAAACTTTACCTGGTTGCTTCATTTATTTTCAAAAACGGCAAGCGCCCTCTCCAATGCGGAAGAATAAGATAAACCAGAAAGATCGATTCGGGCATGGTCTTCCTTGTGAAAAATGAAAAGATCATTCCCTTTGCGATGAACCCCGACTGCAACTTGGCATCCCCCTCCCATGGTGGCCAAAACGGCACGCTCGAAATCGACTGCACTTGCGGTATCTTCATGGCAAACAGGTTGGAACTTGGACAAGTCGGACTCACGAACCTGCAAAGCAATTGCAGCCTGTCCGGGTGCAGGGACCATTTTTTCAATGGGCAAAAATTCAAATCGCAAACCGGGAAAATCGGTAATTCCCAATCGAAGAAGACCCGCGGCGGCAAGGACCGTCGCATCCGCCTCCTGATTCTCCGCAATCTTGCGAAGACGCGTACCAACATTCCCTCGAATTTCCTTCATTTGGGCATCCGGCCAATGAGTGGCAAGCAACTGAGCCCGTCGGCGCGGACTACCTGTTGCAATGACCTCTGGGGCTACGACGTCGGTACGCAAGACGAGTACGTCACGGGGGTCTTCGCGTGGTAGGTAGCCAGCCAGAGCTAGCCCGGCTGGCATCTCTGTTGGTAGATCCTTGGCGCTGTGAACCGCTACGTCAGCATGACCCTCCAGGAGGGCGACCTCCAATTCCTTGGTAAAAAGACCCTTTCCGCCCTCTTTTTCCAAGGACCATTCCATTTTTTGGTCTCCGGTTGTCGAGAGAGGAAGAGTTTCAACGACCATACCCATTTTTTCAGCGAGAACCGAAGATGCCAAATCCGCCTGTTTGAGAGCAAGCGGACTCTTCCGAGTAGCGAGAATGATTTTGGGAGTTGAGCCGGTCATCGTTTAAAAACGAAGGCGCGGAAAAGGAGAACCCTTCCCGCGCCTTCTAAAAAGTATGAATCAGTCGAAATCAACCGTAAGCGGCTTGGGCTCCCTTAATGTTCTTTTTGGGGATCCAAGGCATGAGTGAACGGAGATGGCGACCGGTTACCTCGATCGGATGCTTTTCCCCGTCCTCCAACAATTTGTTGTATTTAGGAAGGCCGTCTTGGTATTCCTTCACCCATTCACGGGCAAATTTACCGGACTGGATTTCCTTGAGAATGGCTTTCATGGACTTCTTCACATTGCCATTGATCACTCTTGGACCGCGGGTCACGTCGCCATATTTGGCCGTTTCGGAAACAGAGAAACGCATACCGGCAACACCGGATTCGATCATAAGATCGACAATCAGCTTGAGCTCATGCAAGCACTCGAAATAGGCCATCTCGGGTGCATAACCCGCTTCGACCAAAGTCTCGAACCCAGCCTCAACCAAAGCGGAAGCTCCGCCGCAAAGAACAGCTTGTTCGCCAAATAAATCCGTCTCGGTTTCTTCCTTGAACGTGGTCTGCAAAATGCCCGCGCGACCCGCCCCTACACCGGCAGCCCATGCAAGAGCGATTTTTTTCGAGTCCTTTGAAGAACCTTTGTGGACTGCAATGAGGGCGGGAACCCCCTTGCCTTCCTTGTACTGGGAACGAACGATGTGCCCGGGGCCCTTGGGGGCAACCATGATGACGCTCACTCCGCGAGGAGGCTTGATCAAGCCGAAATGAATAGCAAAACCATGAGTAAAAAGCAGGGTTTTGCCTTTCGACAAGTTGGGCTTGATCTCCTTCTCGTATACTTCGGCTTGTTTCATATCCGGCACACCGATCATAATGACGTCGGCTTGCTGAACGGCTTCGGCAACTTCCATCACCTCGAAACCATGTCTCTTGGCGACTCGAATCGATTTGCTTCCCTTGTACAGCCCGATGATGACTTTGCATCCACTGTCCTTGAGATTCAAGGCATGCGCATGACCTTGTGAGCCGTATCCGATTACGGCTAGCGTTTTCTTTTTAATTGGCGTTATTTTCGCCTCTTTTTGGGTGTATACTTTAGCGGGCATGGCCGTTGTGTATTTTTTGGTTATGTAGTTGGGTGAACTGGAAAGGAGGATTAGTCGTCCAACATTCCCCGACGCAGGGAAACCGTGCCGGTTCTTGCCAATTCGGAAATGCCGAAGGATTCGACAAGTGAAAGAAAAGCCTTGATTTTGTTCTCGTTGCCCGTCACCTCGACGATCAGGCTCGTAGGGGCGACATCAATGATCTTGCCACGGAATACATCGCATAATTGAGTGACCTCGGAGCGTGACTGGGAATCGGCTTGTATCTTGACCAAAACCAATTCACGCCCAACACCTTCCTCCCCGACGAAGTTATTGACTTCGATGACGTCGATTAATTTGTCGAGTTGATTGATACACTGTTCCAATGCCTTTTCATCTCCGTTCAAAGTCACGGTAATACGTGAACGGCCTTCCAAATGGGTAGGACCGACATTAAGGGTATCGATGTTGAAACCTCGACCGCTGAACAAGCCGGCGATACGCGCCAAAACTCCGAATTTGTTTTCGACGAGGACTGAAATAACGTGACGCATGAAAATGGGAAGATGGTGGACGGCACAGGACTCGAACCTGTGACCTACTGGGTGTAAACCAGTCGCTCTAACCAACTGAGCTAGCCGTCCGTATAGTTAAATGAATTGAAGGTGAGTAGAATAAGGAAAGCCCAACGGGTGGCAAGCGAGAATCTTGAACCTTTATTTAACCTCGACCCTGATCTTCTTGGGACCGAACAAAGGCTTGGGGTAAGGCTTGAAATTTCTATCAGGAGGCTTAGGCGAAGATTGGAATATTCGGTCGGTAGGAGATTTTGATTCGGGAGCGGTAGATCGAATTTTCTTCGGTCCAAGCCAATAACTTTGCCTGGGGGCTTTGGAGGAAGATCCGGGAGGAGTGACGCCACGCAGACTTGGCCTGCTCAAACCGCTGTCACGGGGAGGGGATGGCAAGTTTTCCGATCCAGCTTTTTGGACGGGAAAACCCGGTTCACTCGGACGGTGTCTTCGGAATTGAAGCCGGTTGACGTCGCGCAGGGACAAATTGTTAACCTTATCCATCCAATCATCAACCCGTTTACCTAATTCTGCATAGTAGGCATCCCTGAATTGAACGGAGGCAACGGCTTGGGCGCTTTCTCCCAAATCACTTTGGGATACCCGATCCCAATTCGCCCGAGCCAAAGAGTCATTGAGGGGAGTCTTGACTTGAAGGCTTGTGGTGGGTACTCGCTCGCTTCCAATTGTCTTGCTGTTTCCCGTAGGAAAGCGTCTGGTCCCGAAAGAAGAATATTTGCTTGGCCATTCCTGCACGCTTATTCTTTTGGAAAAAGCAGAATTCATTCGACTGGAGGATAACCTTTTTCCGGAAAGATTACTCAAACGGCCATCAAAAGATCTCAACTTCTTCGTGAAGTCATTTTCTCGTTGTTGCGCTGATGCACCCGTTGCACAAAGTCCCCCAACTAGAGCGAAGATCAATGAAAATCTCGACTTTTTACAAACAAGCATAAATAACAAACAAAGGTATGAACATCACTCACTACTACGTAATACTTTTTTTGGCGAACCGTAAATGAAGACCTACCTCGAGCTTCTTCGACAAGTCATGAGAGACGGAACCTATCGTGGCGACCGTACCGGCACCGGCACTTGGTCGATCTTCGGGGCACAGGCCCGGTTTCGAATCGATGACGGCTTTCCGCTTTTGACCACTAAGAAGCTTCACCTTCGCTCCATCATTCACGAACTACTTTGGTTTCTCAAAGGAGATACCAATGTGGCTTATCTCAAGGAAAACAAGGTTTCCATTTGGGACGAGTGGGCTGACGAAAAGGGAGACTTGGGTCGAGTTTATGGAGCCCAATGGAAAAACTGGAGGAAACCGGACGGGGGAAGCATCGATCAAATCGAAGAAGTCATTCGTTCGATCCGTGAAAACCCCACTAGCCGCAGGCATTTGGTGTGTGCGTGGAACCCAGGCGAATTGCACCTGATGGCTCTTCCGCCCTGCCATGCCCTCTTTCAGTTTTACGTGGCGGATGGAAAGCTCAGTTGTCAACTCTATCAAAGAAGCGCCGACTTGTTTCTGGGTGTCCCCTTCAACATCGCATCCTATGCCCTCCTAACCATGATGGTGGCCAAAATTTGCAACCTGGAGGCATACGAATTCGTTCATACTTTTGGGGATCTTCATCTCTACTCCAACCATAAAGAGCAAGCCGAACTGCAACTCACACGCGACCCTCGACCATCCCCGAGCATGCTCATTCATGGTGATCAGAGAGAAATTTCAGACTTTTCCTTCGAGGATTTCGAATTAACTGATTATGACCCTCACCCCCCCATCAAGGCTCCTATTGCAGTATGACGATGTCTTCTAGATTGAAAGCCATAGCCGCAGTTTCCCAAAATGGTGTCATAGGCAGACAAGGTGACTTGCCATGGCGTTTGTCGGGCGATCTAAAATGGTTCAAGAAAATAACGATGGGACACATCATTCTCATGGGAAGGAAAACCTGGGAATCACTACCAGGGATCCTGCCGGGGAGGGAAAACTGGGTGCTAAGCCGTACAATGAATCAAACGGAGGGAATTCGTGTTTTTCCTACAATCGATAGCGCCTTTTCAGAAATCGGCGACCGAATTCTCTTCATCATTGGGGGAGGTGAACTGTACTCTGCGACTCTAAAGGATTGCACTGAACTATACCTGACCGAAGTCCTCCAGGAAGTCGAAGATGGAGATGCTTTTTTTCCAAACCATTTAGAATGGTTCGATCCTGTGGAAACCCTCCATGAATGTGAAGAGTTCAAGTTGCGCAGATGGAAGAGAAAGCCTAAGGAATAAAACTCAAAGGCGAGTTGTAGAGGGAGATTGCGTCAATAGTATGGACGCAACATTAGGTAGACGATGGGCCCGGTTACGGCAACATAGAGCCAAACCGGATAAACGATCCGGGCGAGTTTTCTGTGCTCTAAGAAATGGTTCGTAAAACCGTAAACGAAAGTCAAAAGGATGAAGGGAAAGCTCAGGGCAGCGAGAACGATATGGGAAATAAGAATGAAATAATAAAGTTTACTGACCCATCCCTCTCCACCAAAAGCTGTTTCAAAGGTCGTCATGTGGTAGCAGACATAGGAAACCAAAAACACCGATGAACAACCCAGGGCAAAGAAAATCCATTTGCGGTGCAGGGAAACCATGCGATTTTTTATCGCTCGGACGGCCATAACGAGACCAAAGGCGGCAAAAGCGTTGAGCACCGCATGAAAGGGTGGCAGAAAAGAAAGCACGAGCCCGTCCGGCTTTTCGATCAAGGACAGAAACCAGGGACGCAGAGGACGCATGGAAGCCACAAGACCAAGGACAAGAGCGGAAATGAGCCAAACAAGAGTTTTTAACTTTCTTGCCAATGCCACATCGGGCTTTTGCTTTAGGTAAGAATCTATTTCCATGCCGAGGATCAGAAAGTCACGATCCGACTCTCAAGTCAAAAGGAATGAAGGTTTCCGATTCCCCACTGAATCGAACTTGAGCCCATAAACGATAAAGGCCTTCCTTGGGCGGACTAAATGTAAAAGTCAGGGGGCCCTTGTGGATGTCCTCTTGACCTGCCGGCAAAGCGTTTTCCAAAGGGTGCAAATGAGCAAAGCCCTTGAGGTCGCCGTCGAAAGCAACCATGTGTGCAAAAGCACCCATTACGGGACGGAGGGCAAGTATCTCTCCACTTTCGTCCGATGCTTGAAAAACCAGCTGTAAGCCACTGCCATCCTTGTCGGGCTCTCCCTTTTTGAGTTCGAATCTTCGCTTACCCGAGGCGAAAAGGAGGTTTTCCTCAACAGGAGATTTCGCAATCCGATTGCCTTCGACCTCAAAAGAAGAAGTCATCAGAACTCTTCTCGGGCTGCGTGTAGGAATAAAATCAAAGAAAACAAAATATTTCCCGGCATTCTTCGGTGTCAAAGCGCAACGCCAGGTTCCATCGTAAAGAGAATCAGGTTCAGGGTGGAGGTGTTGGTAGTCCGTGAGCGATTCGTCCACTACTAAGAGATGAATTTTTTTTGTATGACTAAGAGCGACGTCTTCACCCGAAAGCGGGGAACCGTCAAACTGTTTTATGTTCATTTCAAACTCAGCGGCTTCACCGGGGTTCAAATCAGCGGGCGGACGGAAATCCAACGACAACGGCCACTTACGCAAAGAAAGATCAACGAAAGCTGAATCTCCTCCACCGCAATAATCGAGAACGCCTTCGGAATTATAAGTTTCTTCGTGCAAAAAGTCGCAGGGACTGACAGGAAGGGATCGAGCTACGAAATAAGCACCAACGAAAGGTAAAGCAACCAAGGCGGCACGAAGGGAAGCAGTCATCCTTGAGTACCTTCCGAAAGACGGGCAAGAAAGTCCTCAACTGACCATGATTTGCCCGGAACTTGATAAACGATTTGCCGTCGAGAGTTAATCAAAAGAGTGCGCATCGTGTGCTCGATGGTGAGAGATTCGTGGTTTTTTCTCAGAAGACCAAACTGACGAGTCAAATCGGTGATAACACTCTTCCCGGCAGTGCCAAACCGATAATTTGCCTCGTTTAGCCCATAGGCTTGGGCATATTGTTTGAGGACGGCAGGAGAATCGAAAAGGGGGTCAAGAGTGATGGAGAGGAACTTGACATGCTTGATTTTCGTTTTTTCCGCAAGGGATTGCAACTTCTTCATCTTCAGCATGGATGCAGGGCACATTTCGGGTACGGAACATCTCGTGAAAATAAAATTAACTACAGTGGAAGAACCGTCACAGTAATCAGTCGTTATGATTTCCCCGTCTTGGTCGTAAAGGGCAAAAGGCGGTAGTTGATCGCCCACCGAACGAATGATACCATCGCCCAATGACAAGGTATCTCGACGCAAAAGGCGGTTAACGTTATCGAAGCGGATGCGGGCCCCACGTTCATCGGGCCAAAGATTGTGTAACAAAAAAGCTTTGCCGGTCTGGGAAACCAGAGTTTCTTGAACGCTTCCTCTGAAAATGGGCTTGCGCCTGATCAAAGCAAGTTCGCTGGGTTGAATACCAAACTTGAAGGTCTTGCCGAGATTGGAGGAGATATCGGGGGAAACTTTCTTCCCGACTGCCCATAAAACGACCTCGACCTCACTCGAATTGTCATCTGCGGCTGAAAACTCTCCTCTGATTTCGAGATCGGAGAGGTTAGGGTTGGCACGGTTAGGATTTTCTACGCCACAAGCTCCGAAAAACAAGATGCTCACAACATACAGCCCCCCCGTTAAATTGTGTAAACTTGGATTCACTGTGGTCTTTATACCCATGTATCCCACGCAATCAATTCCAAAGGATAAAACTAGTGCATTCGAATGCTT